>DASQZP010000810.1:0-7664 GCA_035638655.1 Bacteroidales bacterium | reverse complement strand
TCCTGAAATAACAGATATATGACACCAGATCAAACTAAAATACCCTAAAATGAAAAAAGTTACAGTAATATTAGTCGTAATGATTTCTTCTGTTATTGTTGATTCCTGCAAAACAGTTCCTATATCAGGGAGAAAACAAATGAATTTGTTGCCTGAATCAACAATGCTGGATATGAGTCTCACCAACTATAATGACTTTCTGAAGTCGAACAAAATAAGCAACAATACAAGTGAGGTACAGCTTGTAAAACAAACGGGGCAGCGGATTGCTTCAGCTGTAGAGGAATATATGAGAAAGCATGGTATGAGGAATGAAATAAACAATTATAAATGGGAGTTTAATCTGGTAGAAGATGATACTCCCAATGCCTGGTGTATGCCTGGTGGAAAAGTTGTAGTTTATACCGGAATTTTGCCTTATACTAAAAATCAAAACGGACTTGCTGTAGTAATGGGCCATGAAATTGCGCATGCTGTAGCCCACCATGGAAATGAAAGAATGAGTCAGCAATTGCTGGTTCAGTTAGGAGGAATGGCCTTGTCCACCGCCCTGGAAAAGAAACCTCAGGAAACCAAACAGATATTCATGGCTGCTTATGGAGCCGGAGCTACTCTGGGTGTATTACTTCCTTATTCAAGAACCCAGGAAACAGAGGCAGATCATTTGGGACTCATATTTATGGCTATGGCCGGATTTGATCCCCATGGTGCCATTGATTTCTGGAAACATATGGAACAATCAGGCGGACAACAACCTCCGGAATTTCTGAGTACTCATCCTTCTCATCAGACCCGGGTGCAGGACCTGGAAAAATTTATGCCGGAAGCAATGAAGTATTACAATAAGAATTAATAATCTATAACTATTGCCTTTCTTTACTATTGGGAATAATGTGTTTTAAGTCTGTTTAATAAATAGTTTGATAAATTGATCCGTAATCAGGCCATGCTTATCAAAATACATTAATTCCAAGCCCATTCATAAGGTCATTTTCCGTATCTTTGTCTGACTTAAATAAAAGACTACTTATTCTTTTTTTATTTGTGGGAGCTATGTTCAGAAACAGGGGCGCTATAATTATACTGTTTATAATACTTATTTTTCCGTTAACCGGATTTTTGCTCTGGTTAATTCAGCCAGCCAAACAGATGAATATTCTGGTGCTGGATAAAACGGTGCATGATGAAAACAGAAATGAGCATAATTCATTTTTTTGGATTTTGCATCATGAAAAGTATGAGAAAAAGAACGCCGAGCGCTATGATCCGGACAGGGATTATTATGGCTTTTTTCCGGTTTCACATTCAAAAACACACGAATACAGTATTCGCAGGATCCAGCTTGGAGAAATAGACAGTCTGGCTGAAGTACTGGATATGATATACTACACCGATACTTATGGAGTATACTTTAATGAATGGTATAAAGGACTTAAAATTGCGGATCGGGCAGTAAAGATTCATGGAGGATTAAACCAAAATGATTACCTGCTTCTGAAGAATATGTATCAGCGTAAAAAACTTGTTCTCACTGAGTTTAATTTATATGCTTCTCCAACATCGAGTCTTATTCGTTTGAAAACCGAACAATTACTTGGTATTCACTGGAGTGGTTGGAGCGGAAGGTATTTTGCCACTCTTGATACCATACGTAATAATGATCTTCCCAAATGGATTATCAGGGAGTATAAAAAGGAACATCAGGGTGAGTGGCCTTTCCATTCATCAGGTATTGTTTTTATCAGGAACAATAATAAAGTGGTTATTCTTGAAAAAAATATCCACTTAAAAATTGAAGTGCCTATGATTGTAACCGGGGATAAATTCAGTGAATCATACAATTTGCCTGAAAAAGTTCATTATCCTTTTTGGTTTGATATTGAAAAAACTGATGATAATAACGAGGTAATCTCAAATTTTGAATTATTTACCACTTCATTTGGAGATTCGCTGCTGAAAAAAAATAATATTCCTCGTGTTTTTCCTGCTGCCATCAGAGCCAAAGACAGGCCTTTCTGGTATTTTTGTGGTGATTTTGCTGATAATCCTGTGTCTCAGTTTTCAGCTTGTTTCAAAGGAATAAAAAAAGTAGATGTATTGCTTTACAACAATCGTATTGAAAGCCGTAAGAGATTCTACTGGACTTATTATGTACCGCTGGTTACAAAAATAATGAGAAATTACCGGGAAAAAGCAATTTTAAACTCACACTGAAATAAAGTTTATAATTAAATTATTTCAATATTTTTACAAAGTGATTTAAAACGTTGTATTTTTCTATCGCTCTAATTTGGTAACTTATGAATAATACTGACGTACATATGATCATAAACATAAGAATACTAAATCGGGCAATTGATAATGGAAGAGAAGAAAATGTATTCATTAGAATATTTGAAAGAAATATCGGGTGGTGATGAAAAATTTATTGATGAAATGCTGCATGATTTTGTAAATGATGTTCCTGAAGTTCTTGAAGAAATTGGCCGTTATGAAAAAGAAGGTGCGTGGGATCAAGTATACAGCTCAGTTCATAAATTTGCTCCTACATTGGCTTTTGTAGGATTACATTCAACTGATCCTGAGATTGACAGAATTGAATATCTGGCAAAAAACAGCCTTCAGGTGGATGAAATCAGGGCGCTGCTCGAAAAAGTTTTTTCTGTAGTAAATGATACGATTGATCAGATAAAGAAAGATTTTAATTTATAAACATAAAGCTGCTAATAATGAATATTTTAGTTTGTGAAGACGATATGATGACCCAGAAGGCCCTTGAACACAGATTGTTTCAGGATGGATATCAGGTTATCACAGCAAAAGACGGCAGAGAGGCCATAGATACACTCAAAACAGAGGAAATTGATTTTGTGCTTACAGATCTTCATATGCCTTTTGTTAGTGGTCTTGAGCTGATCAGTTACATCCGCAATGATCTTAAAAAGAACATTCCCATTGTAATGCTGACGCGTGTTGGTCTTGAAGATACAGTATTACAGGCATTCGAACTGGGGGCTGATGACTACATCACCAAACCATTCAGCCCGAGTGAATTGTCTCTCAGAATAAAAAGGGTCCTTTTGAAAAGTAAGTGATGAGATATTTTCAAAAAACTTCAACTTATTTATTGACGTTTTTTTTATCCTTCACCACGCTTACTTCCTTAATCGCGCAGAAAGACTTACAGAACGACCCTGCATTTTTATATCAAAGGGCACGGGAAGCTGCATTCAGGGGAAATCACGATTCTGCCAGAATGATCTGTCAGCAGATACTTGGCACACATCCTGAATATGATGATGCCAGGGTGTTGATGGCCAGAACCTATGGATGGGACAATCAGTACGATTCCGCGCGATTACTCCTGAATAAGGTTATAAGCAGGAAGTATGACCATTATGATGCTTTGCTTGCCCTGGCAGATGTTGAATTGTGGGCTCAAAATTTTAAACAGGCCGTACGGTATGTTTATGCGGGATTATCTTTTTTCCCTAATGATCCTGAATTTCTCAAACGACAACAATTGATTGAGGAAAGACAATCCGTTAAAGATACTGCATTGCTCCCTTCAACAGATACAGCAGCAACAACGGGTGTGTTTAATCCTCCGGACCAACTTCCCTGTATAGATGCCTTGCTTTTCGACTATTACTTTGATTATTTTAAAACACCCTATTTTCATCGTTGGCATATGCTGTCCATGGGATATAGTCATCTCACATCTTCGGGTAAGCTGATTGGCAGATTAAATTCCGGACAGGATGTGAATGACGGAGAACATTTGTTTTCAGATCCGTCCTTACAGGCAGAACTTGATTTTTATCCGCGATTGACAAAAAACAGTTATCTATATCTTAATTATGGATATGGTATTGGCAGCTTTTTTCCGCAGCACAGGGCCGGTCTGGAATATTTCAGGGGATTGCCGAAGGGGTTTGAGGTCAGCGTTGGCTTCAGGTATATGTTTTGGGATAATCATTTTCTGTTTGCAACGGGATCACTATCAAAATATTTCGGATTGAATTATGTTAGTTTCAGACCTTATATCGCAATAGCCGGGAAGGCTGCTTCAAATTCATATATATTGACATACAGGCGCTACCTCATTCTGCCTGATAATTATATTTTCATTATGCTGGGTACGGGCGATTCTCCTGATCAGCCCTATAACCTGGTGAATGATTACGGGAAATATAATAGTACACGCATAAGAACGGGCTGGCAGATCAGGTTTGAAAGAATTCTCTGGCATTTTTCTGTTGGTTATCAGTATGAAGAATACAGGGATTTTATCTCTGCCAGAAACGCTTATCGCAACAGGTATGATTTGAATCTTGGATTAGAATATTGTTTTTAGCGTTCCGACATGAAGGAAAGAAGAATAATAAGCAGGTATTGTGTCTTACTACTGACAATTGTGTGTTTGAGTGGTACTACCTCGTGGTGCTTAGCTGATAGCAGCGCGTTATCTGCAGAAACTATTCTTAGTCAGGATACTGTCGGAGCAAAAACATTAAAGAGTGATGCAGCAATAGACAACCAACAAAATGAACCCTCACAACAGCAACGCTACCAGGAATTTATCAGCAAAGGTGACTGGGCTTTTACCTATGGAAGATATGTGCGTGCCCGCAATTACTATAAAAAAGCATTATCCTTAAAACCGGATGCTGCCTATCCCATAGAGCAGATTGATGTAATAAATCGCATGCTGAGTAACCAAAAAATTCCATACTTATTTCCTAACCTGAATTTTGAAAAACCTTCAGTACTTATACTCTTTCTGCTGATTGTGATAATTTACTCGGTACTGACTATGATCATCCTGTTGGTATTTATTTTATTTAACAGAGGACGCAGGTATCAGGAGGAAGAAAAGACAAATTCACTGAAGGAGAAATTTCAGAGCCTGTTGGTTGACTATTTGTATGCAACGCAACAAACAGCTTCCGTAAAGGAAAAAATCAATAATTTGTCGCGTACCAAACAGTCGCGTCAAATTCTTATTGATCAGGTTATTGACCTTTCAGTTAATCTGAAAGGAGAAGAAGCAAAAAAGTTACAGAACCTTTATTTTGAACTCAATCTTAATCGTGAAACTCTTTTAAAAGCAAACAGCAGGCATTGGCATATAAAAATTAAAGGCTTTAGAGAAATTGCCTTTATGAATCTCAAAGATGGCGGACCAATTGTTCTTAGGACATTGGAAAGCAGGAATGATATACTACGAATGGAAGCTCAGATTACACTGGTAAGAATGAATGACGAGGACCCTTTCAGTTTTCTGGATCATCATGATAAATATTTTACGCTATGGGAACAGAATAATATTCATGAACTTATTGTTTACCATAATCTCCAGATTCCCCGTTTTGAAAGATGGATAAGGTCTCCAAACAAAACCGTTGCTGTTTTTGCGCTGAATATGATTCGTATTTTTAAACAGGAAGAGTCTGAATTCAGGGTTTTTCTGATGCTAATGCATGATGATGAAGAAGTACGGAAAACTGCAATCCGTACTCTCGGTGGTATTCAGTCGGAAGATACTGCTTCGCGTTTGATTTCTCATTATCCTTCAGAGAATTATGATAATAAGGTTGAGATACTTACCACATTGGGAAAATTAAAACTGGAGGAGAACATTCCTTTCTTTAAGAATGTAATTGAGCATGAAGAGCAGGTATGGTTGCAGATAGAGGCGGCAAGGGGAATTGAAAAATTAGGAGAAGCAGGAAGAAATGAACTACAGGCTTTACTGGATTCTGAAGACTACAGGAATTACCAGATTATTTTGAAACATGTACTGGATAAACGGATATAGCATGGATATAATTCGCGACATATTTTATTTTATATTGCATAACTTCATATTAATCCTTACGGTAATTATATTTGTTTCCTATGTGATATTGGCTGCCATTTCTGCTGTTACTCTTCGTAATTACCTCAGGAAGAACAGTTATGTGGATTATAATTCAATTATTCTGGCTCCGATGTTACCGACAATATCGGTAATTGCTCCTGCATATAACGAAACCAAGAGTATTGTTGAAAATATACGGGCGCTTTTGTCTTTATATTACAGCGATTTTGAAGTGATCGTTGTAAATGATGGCAGTACAGATGATACCCTGAAGAAGATCATCAAGGCCTACGACATGGTTCGTGTAAACTATGCATTTGATTATCGTATTCCCTGCGAGAGGATAAAAGGAGTTTACAAATCCAGAAATCGTTCATTTAGCCGGCTGACAGTGATAAATAAAGTAAACGGAGGGAAAGCCGATTCGCTGAATGCCGGTATCAATGTCTCAAGAAAAGACCTGATTGTCAGCATTGATGCTGACTCAATTATGGAACCAGATGCATTGCTTAAACTTGTCAAACCATTTCTGGAAGAGACAGACAAGAAAGTTATTGCTGCCGGCGGAGTGATCCGAATTGCCAATTCATGTGAAGTTGATGGTGGTCAGATAAGAAAAATTAATCTGCCCGACAGTTTTCTGCCACGAATCCAGGTACTTGAATATACAAGAGCTTTTTTGATGGCCCGCATGGCCTGGAGCCATCTTGACGGCTTGCTTTTAATAAGTGGTGCACTGGGTATGTTTGATAAAGAGGTGGTGATTAAAGCGGGTGGTTACAATATTAAAACAGTTGGTGAAGATATGGAGCTTGAGGTGCGTATGCGCAGATATATGGTGGAAAACAAGCATCCTTATATTGTTACCTATATTCCCGATCCGCTTTGCTGGACTGAAGTGCCTTCTAAATTGCGTAACCTGCACAGACAGAGAAACAGATGGACACGTGGTACCATGGAAACACTGTTTCTGCACAAAAAAATATTCTTCCGTCCAAAATATGGTAAGTTTGGAATGCTCGGATATCCTTACTGGTTCTTCTTTGAATGGTTAGCCCCTTTGGTGGAATTCTTCGGACTGCTTTATTTTCTTATCCTGGCTATTCTCGGTATACCAAACTGGCCGTTCTTCCTGCTGCTTCTTGCTTTCGTATATACCTTTGCCGTTTCTCTAAGTACCTGGGCTGTTTTGTTTGAAGAAATGACTTTTCACAAATATCAAAAAAGGGGAGATGTATTAAAACTAATTGGAACTGCCTTTTTGGAGCCGTTTTTCTATCATCCGCTTACAGTTATGTGGGCAGTGAAAGCTAATTTTGACTATTTTACAGGAAAAAAAGGATGGGGAAAAATGGAACGTGAAGGCTTTAATAATGGCCGTCACGCTCCTGGATAACTCAGTATTTTCTGTTTAGGTATCCTTTAATGTATCTGGCTACAATGATCTGGGCCTCAGGTATAAGATGTACACCGTCGTCAGTCATATAAGGAAATATTTCTTTTAGAGGATCGTAGAGATCTATATATCCGAAGCTATGCTCTGATGCAATATTCCGATAACTTGTCACGAGCTTTTCTATTCTGCCGTTTCCTCCTTTATATTTGGTTATCAATAAGCTGTCACTGGTCATTGGCGGAGGGGTCATCAATACAATATTGGGTTGATTATCACCTGTAGCATAATAATCCTGAATTGAATCAATTAATGAATTCATGTTCTTAACAACTAGGTCATGTTTGCCTACATAAACAGCTTTACAATCATTGGTTCCCAACCCTATAATTACGATATCGGGTATGC
>DASQZP010000809.1:0-2761 GCA_035638655.1 Bacteroidales bacterium | reverse complement strand
ATATTCCTATACCTGACAGGATAAAGGTAAACCACCCTATGAATACCCAAAAATTACTGAATATGAATTTATCAGCCAGGCAGGCAGTATGGTGCAATTGGGTGGTAACGCTATATAATCGTTAGCAGTCAGGCTGGAAGCGAAGCAGTTACATGGAATAATCTTGATATAATTGATTATCTTTGTACAAAACGGAATTAAAATGAACAATAGAAATTTAATACGGTTTGATTGGGCAATTAAGAGGCTTTTGAGGAACAAAGCTGATTTTACCGTACTTGAAGGATTCTTGACTGAATTATTGAAAGAAGATATTCAGATACAAAATATTCTTGAAAGCGAAAGCAATCAGCAACTTGATTCTGATAAATACAATCGTGTTGATATTTTAGTGAAGAATTCTAAAGGAGAATTAGTAATCATCGAGATTCAAAACCAAAATGAATACGATTATTTCCACAGAATGTCGTACGGGACGTCCAAAGCGATAACAGAATATATTTCAGTCGGAGAGCCATATCAAAACATAAAGAAAGTTTATTCTATTAACATAGTCTATTTTGATTTAGGACAGGGAGATGATTATGTATATCATGGTAAAACAGATTTTGTCGGAATTCATAAGTTGGATAAATTGCTGCTTTCTGCTAAACAGACTGAAATGTTAGGAGGAAAGATTGAACCTGCTCAGATTTTTCCCGAATACTATGTGATTAAAGTAAATCAATTTGATGACGTGGCAAAAGACACTTTAGACCAGTGGATTTACTACTTGAAAAACAATGAGATTAAAGATGATTTTACGGCTAAAGGAATAACTCAAGCCAGAGAACTTTGGAGAGTTGATACGTTACCAGAAGAAGAACAAAAGGATTATTCTCAACACCTTAAAGATTTGAGAAATGATGCTAGTCGGATTTTGACCCTAAAAGTTGATGCAGAGGATAGAGTAAAGAAAGAAAATACAATTAACATAGCAAAGAATCTTAAAGACAATGGTGTTGGTATTGAAACTATCATGAAATCTACTGGATTATCAAAAGATGATATTGAGTCCCTATAATGCCCGAACCGCTAACAATATAAAACAGTTGGTGTTCAGTGGTTTACGGGAATTTGGTTCTCTCGCCAACTTTTCAAATTGTGGACAGGAAGGCAGCCCGAAAACCCAACCGTTTTAAATTGTAAACAGTTAGGTGAGGGAGTAGCCGATTTCAATTCCCTGTCTGACTGGCTGAGGACAATGCAAGCTTTCAATATAGTGTTGATATGTATCCAGGATATAGCTTTTATGAACCTAAATGTCAGCCAGGCAGGCAGTATGGTGCAATTGGGAGATAAATTTGTGCCTTCATAAAGTATAAAAATAAAATAATTTCAATTCCAGTATGGTTGTAAAAAGAAATGAATTTACATCTTCGAAGACCTTACAGGTGTTTGGAAACCTGTCAGGTCTGATAAAGTCTGCGGTATGAATTATCACTTGTTTTCAAAATAAACCTAATGTTTTTCGCCGAAACACCGGTAAACAATATAAAGAAACGTACTGTCCATTATTAAAATGTGAAGCTGCTGGGACCTGTCAGGTTTTGAACACCAGACAGGTCTTTAAAATCTAATTATTAAATTTGATTTCTTTTACCCAACGCTGTCAGATCCACAAGACGCTGCAAACGGTATATTACGCAAACCTGACAGCGTCGGCAGACCTGTCAGCGTTCATCATCTTATAGGGGCAGGTAACAGGCGCAAATATGTTTGATTGGGATATAATTAGGTAGGAAATTATCTATATATTTTTCCGGGTTTGTCAAAATTTCATTGTTTTATATAAAATTATAAAATACTTATAATTAGTACTTAAAGTAATTATATTTAAAGTAATAGATTATGTAAGGTAAGCTTTTTCTGTACTTCACCTGCGCTTCTCCTGTACCTATCCTGTACTCAAGTTGTACTTATTTAATAAAAAAACGGGTCATTTTTGTGAATGACCCGTCAGTAAATCCGGAAAAAATCTATTCTATTTCTTTTTCCATTTCAGTTAAATTTCCGGGGATATCGGAAACACGGATGATGATTTTGTCATTTTGGAGTGTATCATTTTTAGCGGTGGCAGAATATTTCCACCAGCTATTTCCGGGGACCAGCTCAGCCATTCCTTTTTCGACTTCTGAGCCATCAGCATTCAGGATTGAGACAGAGACTTCAGCAACCTGAAAGTCATCTACTGCTCTTACCTGGATATATCCTCCTGGTTCACCAGTATAGCTGGACATATCAATTTCATCAATATGCGGTGCATTCATAAAGTCAGCAACCGCCACATTAAAGGCAGACTGGCCATTATCGGCTGCAGTTTTATAGGCTTCCTTTGTGGTTTCATCCGCTATGGCACTTTTTGCATATATTATGGCTTCCTGGAACCGGGCCCTGTGTTTTAGTTGCGCGTCTGTCCATTCTCCTTTTCTTTCACCCGGAGCCTGTGATACAATTGTTTTACCTGCACGGTTGCGGAATACGAGTAGATTTCCCAGTTTGCCACTTAAACCGGTAGTTACGATGTTATTACCAACTTTGGCCATGATAAATAATTTTTAATGTTTGACAATGGGTTTATTTAATTAAGAATCGATTAGTATACAGTAACTATTTAAGAGAAGAAGAAACCGGAATCCTGCCACAAAACAATTAAATATGTCTGTATTTATACTGTAAAGGGCGTATTAAACCTGTTAACCAGATTAAATGATTCCGGTTT
>DASQZP010000808.1:0-6093 GCA_035638655.1 Bacteroidales bacterium | reverse complement strand
CCAGGATCTTAAACGGCAGGGAGACCAAAACGGGTGGCAAAAACATAATTCCCATAGCTAACAATACCGACGATACAACCAAATCAATCACGATGAACGGCAGATAAATCATAAAGCCAATCTCGAAAGCGATACGCAGTTCGCTCAAAATAAATGAGGGCACCACAACGTAAAACGGAATATCCTTGACTTGCTTTACAGGATCCATTTTAGCCATATCCATAAAAAAGAGCAGTTCTTTTTTCCGGGTTTGCCGGACCATAAATTTCTTTAAGGGTATTGAAGCTTTATTCAGAGCCTCTACCTGGGTAATCTGATTATGCAGATATGGCTGGACAGCATTTTCGTTTACTTTTTTAAAAGTGGGCATCATGATGAAGATGGTCAGGAATAGGGCAAGACCAATAAGTACTTTATTGGGTGGCGATTGCTGTGTGCCCAGCCCCATTCTTAGAAAGAAAAAGACCACGACAATGCGGGTAAAGCTTGTCATCATCGTTATGAAAGCAGAACCAAAAGAAAGAACGGTCACGATTATTAATGCCTGTATAGCTAATGATAAATCATTTCCTTTCTTCCCCCCCAGATTAATAAGCTGGGGAGATGACTGCATAAGGACGGGAGTTGAACTAACATTTGCCGGAGAGGCATTAGCCACCGACATGACAGGGCCCACTACCCATAACAGTCCAACCAATAAGAGTATTTTGAACCAGGGGAAGTCTTTCATCATTCTCATAACTTATCCCTGAAAAGTGTTGTAAAAGATTTCTGAGAAGGCTCTTCTTCCGCCACCTTTTCTTTCCATTCATCTTTAGGATATCGATGCAGCAAATTCACCGTATTGGAGGTAGTACCGACGACCCAGACTTCTTCATTTATCATAAGTATTTTCATATTTGCGCCATCAGCCAAAGGCACGCTATCGATTTCTCGTCGAATCCCCACGGGCGCGTTAGGTCCTTTTCGCTCAAACCAAAACCATATAACTAACAGACTGGCTGCCAGTACAAAAAAGATGATAAGGCCATTCGAAAATAAAGCCGGCGAATCTGTATTTGCTTTCTTAGTTAATGAGTCAACAGCTTTCCCATTAGTAGTAGTTGTTACAGAATCGACCGGCTGTTCGTTTACAAAAGCCTGGGGACCGTACGAAGATTCTCCTCCATCTATATACGACAAGGTCAGTAACCATATCAGAAGCAGAATGAAGGACAATCCTAAGACAATTTTTAAGACTTTCCTGGAACTTCCAGGTACCGTTGATAACTTTTCTCTAAGATCCATTCTTAATCGTGGCAAGACGTTTTTTAGTAGTTACCAGGCTTGAGATACGAACCCCAAAATGTTCATCGATAACGACAACTTCTCCCAAGGCAATTCGGTTACTATTCACCAATATATCCACCGGCTCACCGGCCAGCTTTTCAAGCTCAACCACAGATCCTTTAGCCAACTGTAAGACTTTACCCAGCGGAAGCTCAATACGTCCCAGTTCCACAGATACATCTAACTCGACATCTTTAAGCAGATCCATACTATGGGCCTCAGCATCGCCATTACCAAAATTTTCCGAAAATTCAGCAAATTCTATTTGTCGTGCTGAAATCACATTCTCTCGTTTCCCTTCCCTTTCTTCTTCCGTTTCAAGTGGAGAAAAAGCATCTTCTGAATCATCATTTTCTAAAGACACACTGTCGGCTTCTTTCTCTCCTTCTGCCTGATCCTCTTCAGATTCTTTTTCTATCACTGTTTCCGGATCCCCCATTAAAAATTCTGCCCGAACCTTATCATCGGCCACACCCTCAATTTCCAAATGTGCCCAGAAATATCTTTTATGAGCCAAGAGATCGAGAACCTCTGATCTTGATAGGATCTTTATTATGCCTAACTCAGCATTGATCTCATTTTCTTCCGCTTTTTTAAGAATAACTTGTGATAGATCCGCCGAAAACTCTTCAAATAGTCCGATCGTTGTTTCATTTTTCTCCTTTTCCTCAATACCAAGCATAATACTTGAGAGCAATCCGAACCATACCTTATCCAATACAATGATAATATCTGCATTGTTACTCAGTTCTCTGGTATAAAGAAAGATATCATCGTCGTTCAGGATTTCAGTAAGAAACTCATCTTCCACCTCTTTTGTCGAGTCAACTTCTACATTCGTTTCTTCCAGCAAAAGAGAAGTTAAAAATTCTTCAACAACGGGTAAGTATTGGGTTAAGTCTTTTTTCCAGTTATCTATAACCATTATATGATCTCTTGTTCATAAATTTCGTCTACTATTTCAAAAATCTTTACAGCTCTACGTCCACGTACGACTCCGGGATAAGCAAACATTTTGTGAACATTATTAATTCTAACTTCCAGGGGATGATCAGTGCGTTGACCTAATGGAATCAAATCTCCTTCTTTGAGATCCAGAATCTCTTGAATGGTAAGTTTGGTAGTTCCCAGTAATGGTTTTATACGAACATTTGCGTCCGATAGGGTATGTTTATAGGAAGTTAGCTGTTCTTCGGTTAGCCGTTCCGTTTCGTTTTTTTTCCCTTTTTTGAGGACCGAATTATTCATCGCCTCTTTAAGTAAACTGTAGGGATACGAAATCTGTATTCTCGTTTTTTTATCTCCGAGATCAACCAAGAGTTTAATGACGATAGTCGGATCTACCGATGCCAGATGAATATTCTCAGGCTTACTTTCATAGGTTGATGAACCAATCTGAAACTCCATATACGGCTCCCAAGCAACGACAATCTCATGATTGATACTTCGAATTATCCTCGATACAATCTTTTCCTCAATAGTTGTAAGCGTTCTTCTCTCGGAAATATCATTTCCAAAGCCTCCGCTTTGCCGTTCTACGAGATTAATACAGAAACCAGGAGACAAGTTCATGATGAGCTCTGCATTTACTTTCTTAACTGAAAGTAAATAGATAACACTGGGGCTTTTAATATTATTAATGAATTCGCTTGTTGAAAGCTGATCTACCTTTTGCAAAGAGACATCTACTTTTTGCCTCAACGCATTACTAAAAACCCTGCCCAGGTTACGGGCTAGCATATCATGGAGCGAACGAAGATTTCGCATGATCTCCTTACTGAATAGCTTGGGATGTTTAAAGTCGTATGACTCTACATATTTTATATTTCCAAGCTGATGCTCCGTTCGCTTAGATTCCATATACTGTTTGTTCTGTTGCTGCTTATCATTGCATTACATATTTAGAGTAATACAAATTGCGTACCGAACGTTTGCCCAGATCCCTATTAATTATTTTGACAAGCTTCAATCTTAAATATTCTTTACCCTCTACACCCTGTAGCTGCTCTATTGTTTGAGAAGAAAGATACTTTATTAAATCATTTCTGATCATAGCCTTGTTCTTTTTAACGAGGGCCTCATCATCTTTATTTGCCAATTCAAGGGACATCTGCACTAATAAGTATCGCTCCCCATCGGTATTGGCCGGATTTACGATAATCTTATCCATCAAAAATTCACCGGGTTGCCTGGGTATAAAGCTTTGCACATAGCTATAAATTGAGTCATAATTTTTCGCCACAATTTTATAAGCAAGCAAACCTTGTCCAGCCAGAATCAGCACAATAAGGAAATATTTTCCGATACTACGGAATTTTGTCGCCTTTGATATTTTCTTTTTTTCTTTAGCCATAATCAGCCAAACTTAGTCCGTTGCCTTTTCAATTCTTAATATTTAATAGCTGCAAAAAACATCTTTATATAATAAGCTATTTTTTATATCTAACATAAATATCCACTCTCCTATTTTTTCGTCGTCCCTCCGGAGTTTTATTTGAGGCAATCGGCCGATACTGACCAAAGCTACTCGCTTCAAATCTAGAGGGAGATAATTTTGAAAGCTTGCTTATAAAAAGAACTACCGAAACTGCCCGGGCAGCTCCCAATTGCCAATTAGACTCATACCGTGAATCAACGGATATTGGCACATTGTCCGTGTGGCCCTGCACGTTAACGGCTCGAACTTTTTTATCAATAATATTAGCCATTTTCTTAAGGACAATTTTTGCCTTAGGTAATATTACGGCTGATCCGCTATTAAACGTCAGTGAATCATTCAGCGTAACCTTTACACCGTTTTTAATTTTTTTAACTGTGACTTCAGAAGATAAATTCTGTTTATTTAAAAATTTCTCAAGTTCTTTCCATTTTTTCCTTATCGATTTTGTATTCGTTTTTTGTCCGGCGTTTTTGTCATTTTGAATAATATTGCCTGGAGGCTGGAAATATGAAATAAAATCATTAAACTTGGTTTTACTGACTCCCGATGTCAATGTGTACATCAACACAAAAAATACCAGTAGCAAGGTGACCAGATCACTATAGGTTACTAGCCAGTCACCTTCGCCAGACTTTCGTTCAGAGTCTTCCATTTTTTATTCTGATATTCTATCCACTGATTATAAATTTTCTTATCCCTATCCCTGCTTCTTTCTAATTCCTCATGATATTTTATGTATTCAGCTCTACTTTCCGGATCGAGGTGAATAAGCATTTTTTTTTCCATAATTTGAGGATTTTCCCCATTTATCATTGAAAGAATACCAACGCGAAACATTTGCTTCCGATTGAGATCCAGTTTACTTAGATATTCCAACTTACCGGCAAGCGGTCCAATTATCATATTCGAAAACATACTACCATATAAAGTCGTAATAAGGGCTACTGATAATCCGGCACCAAGAGCTTTGGGATTGGAAATATGTTGTAACATTAAGATCATACCAATCACTGTTCCTATCATTCCATAGGCAGGCCCATATTCTGCCATGGAATCCAATACTTTGACAGACATGCTTAAGCTGCGTTCTTTAGCTTTAATTTCATCTTTTAGGATTTCATCCAAACTATCTATCTTAAATCCATCCACCGCCAATTGAAAGCCATTCTTTAAATACTGATCCTCGATATGCTTTATATCATCATCAAGCGACAACAATCCTTCCATCCGTACCTTGCGAGAAAACATTTTCATTAATTCCATATCGGTACGAAGATCTACCGACTTTACCCCTATCATTTCGGTAATGATGAAAAAACTATTTTTAATATTCTCAAAGCTATAGTTGATCATAGTTGAAGCAATCATACCTCCCGCGACAATAGCGAAAGACGATATACTTATAAATATCACAAGACTACCTTGCGAAATTATAGCAAGGATAACTAAGGTAAACCCGAGAGTAAATCCTATAATCGACGACTTATCTAACATATACTATTTATCGGAACGAATAAGCAAAACTTAACTGCATTTTTTTCACTTCTTCGAAATTGATCCAACAATACATAGAGAATATTCTTCTACAAATTTTAGCAACTGTATTTAATGTGAGTTCGATATAATTATAAGTATAAATAGGGGTTTATTTGTTTCGTATCCACGTTTATAAGGTCTCTAATCCAAAAAGTGGAATTGAGATGACGCCTTTGAATGATGTTCTTAAATTTCAACATTATCTATCGTTCAATCGCGTCATTTCGAGCGGAGGGAGAAATCTTCAGAATATAATAACCATTTAAAGACGTTTATTTTAAGATTTTATCTCGAACTCACGTTATTTACACCGGTTTTGAGAAAAGAAATCTTTATATGCAAAAAATCCCAATTACGGTATCTTAGTATATTTTTGTATATATAAGTCAGATCAATACGAAGGGGTTAAAAATCAGAGTTCAGTATAGGGAATGGAATTTTATCACGAACTCAGTTAAACTAACTTACTCACATAAATAATAAAAATAAAATTTATATTATCATTAGAAGGCTTTGCAAAAGTACCAGCACTTCCTTGTTTTCATTTTTGTGATGAATTTTCCACAACATCCGAAAGGATCAAAGTCTAATTCGGAGATTTTTACACCCCAAATAACCTTACGAAAGCCAATAATGACGTTATTTAGGCCTTTTTGCCCTCTCATAAAGCTACCAATCCTATGGGTTTGGTCCCTCTCGTCAGAAAAGCGGTCCTCGACAGGTTCCATCCGATACAGGTAAACACGAAGCGAAGCCGGTTCCGGGTTTTATTTTTCGCTCGCATCTCA
>DASQZP010000807.1:0-5150 GCA_035638655.1 Bacteroidales bacterium | reverse complement strand
TGGCCAAAATTTATTATTATACGTCTGATTGAGTATTGTATTCTAAAACAGGTTTTTACATCGGTGTAAGTATTGATTTTCAGGATTTCCGATCGTAATTTTATCATTGTTTTTTGTCACTCTTCTTACAAAGGCCATCTCTCTTCGTGAGCGCACGACAACTATAAATTAATGCCTACGGGAATGCGCTTCACGACAAAGGCGGATATGGTTAGGACAATCTGCCTTAAAGTATCTCTGTCGGCATATTTTTCATACTTAATTCTTTTAAAAATGAAAACATTATTACGGGTTTTATTCCTGTTGATATTGCCGGTGTTTATGTTTTGGAGTCAACCGGCCGCCCAGACAGCTGAATTCTGGGGTATTCTTAAAATGGGAGGTTCTTATAATATCGGAGCCATATTCAAGACCGATGGAAATGGAGATAAGCTTAAAACCGTATATGAATTTAAAGCTGAAAATTCAGGGATGTACCCCACTGCCGGTAAGCTGCGTGAAACAGGCAATGGGAAACTTTATGGTCTGACTATATTAGGTGGGGCAGATGAAATGGGAACTCTCTATGAATTTGATCCTGAACTTAACACATGCAAGGTCCTGTACGATTTTAATGAATATTCGGGTGGATTTCCTGTAGGAAGCCTTGTTGAGGCGGAGAACGGCCGGTTTTATGGGATGACAGCTTTTGGCGGGACCATGGGATCGGGAACGATATTCGAATATGACCCCGATAAAAACAGTTTATCTGTAAAACATGTCTTTGACGGGGATTTAAATGGATACTGGCCCAATAGTAGCCTTCTTTTAGGTACGAACGGGAAGTGTTATGGGTTAACGTGTTATGGTGGGTTATATGATTTGGGTATTTTTTTCGAATATGACTATGAAGAGAATATTTTTACCAAAATAATTGATTTCAACGGAGAAGAAACGGGGGAATACCCGCAAAATGGCTTGGTATGGGGCATTAACGGTATGTTGTATGGCAGCACTTGCTCGGGTGGTCTATACAACTCCGGTGTACTGTTTGAATATGATCCGGTAACCAATCTATTTTCGAAGAGGTTCGATTTTAGCAATTCCACAGGATCATGTCCGCACGAATTTGTTTGTGCCGACAATGGAAAACTTTACGGTTTGTTGGGGTATTCCCAAAATTCAAATGGAAATGAGTTAGTAAGCTACGATCCTTTTAAAGATACCCTTGAAACAGAGGTGATATTTAATGACGATTCCCAGGGAGGATATGCTAATCAGTCTTTGCTTATAGCCGACAATGGTTGTATTTATGGCACAACCTCGTGGAATGGAGAATACCAGTCCGGAACTATCTTTGAATACGATCCGCTGTCTGGCCTGTATTCCAAAGTATTTGATTTTCCGTTTGATCCGAACAGTTCAATGGCGGGAGCTCTTTTACAGGCACATAATGGTTCATTTTACGGCACGTTTGAATCTGGAGGAGACGGAGGATGTGGCAGCATTTATAAATTTGAATTAGAAACAGGTGCCTTTGAACGTATCTTCGATTTTAACTCCGCTGTCATTGGAAAATATCCGGATGGATGCCTGGTGGACCCTGGAAACGGCAGATTTTACGGGACAAGTAATTCAGGCGGTCACAGAAGCGGGGGTAATATTTTTGAATTCGATCCTGTAACTTCTGAAATAGTTAAAACACTCAACTTCGGTGATTTCGATGCCGGGAGATATCCTGTTTTCAGCCTGACCAGGGGTAACAATGGAAAGCTTTACGGGATGACTGTTTCCGGTGGAAAATATGACCAGGGGACATTGTTTGAGTGTGACGAATCTTTAACTTATCTGAAAAAAATAACAGATTTCAGTGATGACATAAGTGGTCTTGGTGTGAATCCTGTCGGCAAATTAATTCTTGCGTCAAATCAGAAACTATATGGCGCACTAGGATGGGGAGAAAATGGCATGGGAGGCTGTTTGTTTGAATTTGACCCTGAAAAGAGCACCTGCAAAGTAATTAAACAATTTTCTTATCAAAATGTCCAGGAAGGATTTGGACCAACAGGCCGACTTTGTGAAGCAAAAGAAGGGATATTATACGGCACGACGAATTCGGGAGGATCTTTCGACCGGGGAGTCATTTTTGAGTATGATATTGAAAATAAAAAGTACTCAAAAATTTACAATTTCTCGTCTTACGTATCTCTAGGTTTTCCGGTTTCAGGACTCGTCAAGGGACAGGGCAGCCTGCTTTACGGCCTTTGTGCTAATGGTGGGTTTTATAATATGGGTGGTTTGTATGAATTTGACCCGGATTTAAAAGAAATAACACAGGATCTCGATTTTGGATGGATAGGCGGAACAGGGATGCCAGTGGGTGAACTAATGGCTGCTTCCAATGGGAAAATATATGGTTTTACTGATTATAGCCGCGATTCGCCAAACGGTGTTATGTTCGAATATAACCCAGCGTTTAATATTTTAAAAAAGAAAGCTGACATGCCCTTCCCTGCTTATGAATGTTCATTGATTGAAACAGGAACGGCAACAGGTCTTGAAATTCAAAATGATCTATCCTTAGGCCGTGTCTTTCCAAATCCCAATAACGGCTTCTTTAGCCTGGAACTTGATCCAAAGATTCATGACTTTTTGGTGATCATCAGGAATACAGGAGGACAGTCTGTAAGTGAGATTCATTTGCGGGGTTCTTCAGCAAAATTATACATACCAGGTCCTGAAGGTATGTATTTTATTGAAGTCAGGACAGATCGGAGTAATGAAATTTTTAAGGTCATTAAACGGTGAATTAATAAAGTATAAGGTCTTTCATACAGTTACGATATACCAAAAGCAGTGGGGTTTTGTCTGATGTATTGGACAATGTCACGGACTTCAAGGGTGAACCTTCTGCCCAGTCCTTGGCTTTGTTGGTTATACCAGCGGGCAGCATCCAGGATGTCTTTTTTGGCCAGAGGAAGAATGACGGACTTGTACATTAAAGTTCTTTTTCAATATCATCCATTGCAGAATCAAAGTCTCTTGCTTTACCCGGATCTTTACTATATTCATCCAGACGCTTCCGTACTATGTCTTTGTGCCACTCAGGCACGTCCATCTCTTCATCTCCCAGTCCTTTGTACTTTGATTGGAGCGCCTCCCATTCCTGAATGGGGATAAACACACCGGTGATCTGTCCTTTGCTGTCGGAAATATATTGTAAGTTCATAATGTTTGATATTATTTAGCATACGCCTGCCCGGTTTTAAAATCCCGGATCAAGGCATCCATGACCATGTAAATTTGTTTTTTTGCATTCTCAGGCAACGAAGAAACTTCCTGGAATCTTCTGAGCATATCCTGGTTAATCTCAAATGTAGTTTTTCCTACCAGGAAATCGATTGAAACATTAAGGGCATCGGCAATGCGAATAATCACATCGATGGAGGGTTTTACTTCGTCCCGCTCATACCTTCCTATCAGGTCCCCTGAAGTTCCGACCCTTTTTCCCAGCTCGCTTTGTGATAGCTTTTTATCCTTTCTCAAGGTGGTAATATGTTGTCCTAAAGCCATACTTATATATCATTAAAATGACACGAAAATGTAGTTATCAACAAAAATAGCTGATAAAAATATCATAAACAAGTAAAATATTCTTTAATTGGTTCTGATGAATATTATAGATTTGTGACAGATATATCAGAAAAAAGAACAATAAAAATTTTTCAAATGGAGCTTTCTGAAATTAAAAACCGCTTACCCATTCTTGAAGTTTTACGCCATTACGGCCTCTCTCCCGATCGAAACAACCGCCTTAAATGTCCCTTCCATAATGATAAAACCCCAAGCATACAGGTTTATCCCAAGACCGTCACCTGGACCTGTTTTAGCGGGAACTAATCGGCCGGCAGTGGTGACCAGATGGATTTTATCATGAAATATGAAAAGATTACCAAGCATGAGGCGATCTTAGAGGCCAGGGATCTGCTGGGTTACTACCCTAAACCTACAATCCCTGACAACAAACCCGGTCCAAAAGAACTTCCGGAGCTATCCCCGGAGGACCACCAGAGAATTCTCACTGAATCTTTCACGCATTTTGTAATTTTGACACCGAACATAAACGTTACCACCCAACAAGAAAAAATGATACCACCCTTCTGAGTGCATTATTTTTTCATTAATTCAGGGTGCTGCTTTTTTACTTTATTCCGGTGGATTTCTTCATGTTCGATTCCCGGGTTAAAACAAGCAACTATTTCTCAGTGCATTTTCAAGATAATTTACTTACCCTTTTAGACTGATTATTAGCAACATAAAGACAATAATAAAGGCGCCAAACATTGTTAGCGCCTTTTCTCTCCCAAGAGATATCAGCCTTATTTTACTTTTCTTCTGTCTTCTCCTTATTTTTTCCGGCATATTGTTTCTGTAATAGTTCACTCTGGTGATCGAGTAGTGGAAAATACGTTGTAAAAATAGCAATTCTGTAGTGCACAGCTGGTTTAAACATCTGCAAATGCGATCGCAAAAAAAGAAGCAGAAAGAAAGCGACAAGAAATTATTTGATAATCCTAAAACAGAACAGAGAGTGAAATTTAAGAAATCATTTCATTGGGAATGGTTTTAAATATCGTAAGGGTTCAGGACTTCCAGCCCTTCGATTTTATCAAAGTCTTTGGTATTTCGGGTAATAATGGTGAGCTTGTTTACAAGGGCAGTGGAGGCTATAATGGCATCGGGGAGTCTGGTATTGTATATTTTACGAAGTTCTATGGTTTTGTTAGTTACCTCCCCGGAAAGTTCGAGAACATCAGCCAGACCAATAAAATCCTCAATATCCTTTCCGGCTGTATTATGCCCTAAAACTTCAATTTTGTTTATTACTGAAATGGCAAACTGTTGGTCAATTATTCCTGATACAAAAGAATGGGCTTTTTCCGGCAACAAGTCTCCGGTATATCCGATAAGTATATTTGTGTCAATTAAATATTCCTTTCCCATTCTTTTCGACTTGCTTCAATACTGTTTAACATAGCTTTAGCGGTATCTTTTGAGATACACCCCCTGAAATCGGAAGGTTTACGCTTGTTTGTTTCTGCTTGTTCTTCAACGGGCAATACAATCACTTCAACTTTCCCATTCTTGAATTTTTTTGGTAGAAGTAAATT
>DASQZP010000806.1:0-10443 GCA_035638655.1 Bacteroidales bacterium | reverse complement strand
ATGCAGACCGCGCAGCCCATATGCAGCAAGGGCCTGCAGTGTCCTGATTATTGCAAAAGCATAGAAATGTTTTTTGAAAGCATCAGCATCAAAATCCAGTATTTCTTCTGCTGTTTTGAGATAATGTGCCAGCAGGTGGTTTCTCATTTCAATGGAAAGATGTGTTTTACCTTCAAACAACAGGGAAGCCAGGTCGTATTGCAGTGGCCCTTTACGTCCTCCCTGAAAATCAATGAAGTATAACCTGTCTTCTTTCAGCATGATGTTCCTTGACTGGAAATCGCGAAACATAAAATAATGCCTGTCCACTTGCTGTAAATAATCAGCAAAGGTCTGAAATTCATCTTCGAGTTTCTGTTCATCAAAACTGACCCCGGAGATTTTAAGTGCAAAATATTTGAAATAATTCAGGTCCCAAAGTACCGATTGTTTGTCGAACATTTTACGGCCAATAAAAAAGGCATCATTCAGATCTTTACCCACCGACTGGAATTTTGGAAGATATTCCACCACGCGCTCATACAATTCTCTTTCCGCCTTCTCATTACCTTCACTCCGCAACGATTCAATCCGGTTCAGCAGCATTTCATCACCCAGGTCTTCCACCAGGTAGATATTGTCCTCCGGTTCATAGAGGTAAACTTTAGGAACGGGCAGATCATTCTCAAGAAAATGCATTGAAAATTCGACAAAGGCATCATTTTCTGCTTTTTCAGGATTATATACACCCAGGGCTGAAACACCTGCCGCCGATATCCTGAAATATTTCCTTGCCGAACCGGATTCAGGCAGATCAACCAGTTTTTCTGGCGTTCTGCCGCTCCACCGGGCAAACAATGAGCGAAGCTGGTCTAACGTATTTTCCTTCATTCTGAATTTCTTTAATTATTGTATTATAAATTTTTCAACAAATAATCAGTCATGCGGGTATACAAATGAAGAGAAGTGTTGCCTCCCCTGATCCCATGATCCTTGTCAGGATAGATCTGCATTTCAAACTGCTTATTGGCCTGGACCAGTTTCTCTGTAAGTACCATTGTGTTCTGAAAGTGTACATTGTCATCACCGGTTCCGTGCACCAGCAGATAATGACCTTTCAGCCTGTCAACATAGTTAATGGGAGAATTATCGTCATAACCGTGAGGATTATCCTGTGGCAGCCCCATGTAACGTTCCGTGTAAACTGTATCGTAGAAACGCCAGTTGGTTACCGGTGCGACGGCAATGGCAGTCTTGAAATAATCTGCTCCTTTGGTAATACAAAGCGTGGACATATACCCTCCGTAGCTCCATCCAAAAATACCAATCCGTGTGCTGTCCACATAATCCAGGGCACCAAGGTATTTAGCAGTCTCAATCTGGTCGATGGTTTCGTAATGTCCGAGTTCTCCGTAAGTCATTTTTTTGAATTCTTCTCCCCGGAAACCCGTACCCCTGTTGTCAACCGAAACGATTACATAACCTTTTTGTGCCAGTAACTGATACCAGCCAAAGCTCCAGGAATCAGTAACCGTTTGTGAACCCGGTCCGCCATATACATACATCAGTACAGGGTATTTCTTTGCAGGGTCAAAATCCGCCGGTTTGATCATCCAGCCATTCAGTGAAACGCCTTCAGAAGTAGTAAAAGTAAAGAACTCCTTATCCGGCACACCGGTTGCTTTCACTTTTTCCATCAGATCCTTATTGTCCTCGAGTACGCGTACGAGTTTTCCTGAAGCATCATGCAGTGTTACCATTGTTGGTACAGTAGCACTCGAATAATAATTGATATAATATTTGAAAGTCTTACTGAAAACAGCATCATTGGTCCCTTCATTTACAGATATCTTTTCCTTTTTTCTTCCATTCAACTTGATAGCGTATACATCCCGCCTTAAAGGGGAATTTTCAGTTGAAGTGTAATACAACAATTTGGAGTCGACATCATAACCCAGGTAATCAACTACATCCCATTGCCCTTTGGTAATCTGCCTTTTTACATTTCCGTTGGCATCCAGCAGATAAAAATGCTTAAAGCCGGATTTTTCACTGTATATAATAAAATCATTTTTGTCGTTGATAAAGTTAAGGTACTGATCATCGATTTCAGATATATAGTATTTGTTGGTTTCCTGATAGATAACCGAGGTATTTCCGGTAGAAGCATCACCCATCAGAATCTCAATTTCATTCTGCAGCCGGTTCATCCTGATAATTGCCAGCATAGAAGGATCGTTGCTCCATTTGATCCGTGGAATATACTGGTCTGTTTCTGGTCCGATGTCCATATTATTGAATTTCCCGCTTTCAAGGTCATACACCTTGATTTGAACAACTGAATTTTTTTCACCTGCTTTGGGATATTTAAAAGTATAGTTTTTGGGATATAAATAATCATCGTAGATGGTCATGTTAAATGTCTTCACCTGACTTTCATCAAACCTGTAGAAAGCAATTTTTTTGCCATCCGGCGACCAGTTAAAAGCCCTGGTAAATCCAAATTCCTCTTCATAGACCCAGTCACAACTACCGTTTATAATCTCGTTGTATTTTCCGTCGTTGGTAATTTGTTTCTCCGTACTGTCCTGCAAGTCTTTAATAAAGATGTTGTTATCTCTGACAAAAGCAACCTTGTTGCCGTCCGGTGAAAAAGCAGCCAGTTGCTGTTTCCCGTTTTCAGAAAGCGGGGTAAGTGTCTTTTCAGCGATATCCCAGATATAAAATTCAGCTTTATAGGAACGCCTGTAAATCTTTTCATAATGTGTTTCTACAAGAATTTTCTTTTCATCTTTACTGAAAGTATACTCAAAAATGTAGGGGATATCCTGGTTTTCAAGTGTACTCAGGTCGAATAAGGTAGCAACGGCTTTGCCAGTTGCATAACTAAATTTAACGATGCGTTTTCCTGCTTCCAGCACAGAGTAATGTTCTCCGTCATTCATCGACCGCAATCCAGATACTGACCGGGCCGAATATTCATTATTTTTATAAAGATCAGAAAGGGTAATTTCTTTATAATCATTGCCAGCCATCGCTGTTTGTACCAGCAGTACGGAAACAAACAGCAAAGAAAACTTTTGAAGTAATTTCATTTGTAAAATTTTATAAGTTGATTTATAAACGTTCACTGCAGTATCTTCTGTTTGGAACAGATAATACGCTGCATCTTCTTACCCCAAAATAAGCAAAAAAAAGTGACCCGGACTACAGAAAGGATATTGTTATGCAAAATACTGCTTTGCAGGAAGGCAGCAATCCATCAATGAATTGTTTTTTAAGCACTTTGTCCCATAAGTTTAATATACAACTTATTAGACGGATTAAGCATCAGTGAAGGCCGGAAACAATCAGGAAAAATATTTTTTATTTGTAAAACATTTTTTTGTAGACAGGATAAATTTTGCAAGCGACACAAATACCGAAGGCAAACTCCAGGAATGCAAATAATACAACAATCCCCGAGATAATCATGGCTGCAATGTGGTAATTCATAAACCATGCAAACCATGCTGCAGTAATCATAAATAAACCGATCTTAGCGGCAAATACTTTGGGACCGGCGTTTATCGTTGCGGGACTCAGCCTCAATCCTGCAACAGTAGTTCTGCTTAGGAAAGCTACCAGACTGTATTTTCCCTTCTGATAAGTACGCAGGAGAAAATCAGCTGCCAGCCCCATTAATAACCACTGATTAGGAAAGGCAAAAAATATCATCAGCGCCAGCAAAGTATATAATGCATTGAAGCGTGTAACCCGTTCGTTAACTATCTCAAAATTTACAGGACAACTTTTAGTCATAAGAATATTAGCTTAAAATTTTATTTAAAGTCTGTCAATAAAATCAAGTGTCTGAATCATAATGTTCAAGAACAAGGTGCACAGGTATCGGACATTATGGGCAAACACTATTTAGATTAATTCTAAGCAAAGATAATACTTAATACAGTGGATGAAATAAGAGATCCTAAAACAGAGCTTATTTATCTTCTTTACATTAATTCTTTGTTTTACAGTATATTAATTAATTATCTAAATATCAAAAATCATAAATAATCTGTTTTAATAGCAATGTAATGAATTTTATCAGTGCGAAACGCTCAATTTTTTGATGAAATTATGATATTATGGCTAAAGCTATATCCAAAGCAGCGCAGATCAACTAATTTTGATGCCATGTTATTGCCTTATTCCTGTATAATTAGTTATCTTTGCACTTCAAAAAAAGAAACAAATAATTGGCCATGATAAAAATTACACTTCCTGATCAGTCAGTAAGGGAATATGAGGAAGGCGTAACAAGCCTGGATATAGCAAAAGACATCAGTCCGCGTTTAGCCGGAGAAGTACTGGCAGCCACTGTAAATGGCGAGATACGGGATTTGACACGTCCTATTAATGAGGACGCAGAACTTACACTACACAAGTGGGATGATCCGGAAGCCAAACATGCATTCTGGCATTCATCAGCCCATTTGCTGGCAGAAGCACTTGAAGCCCTGTATCCCGGAATAAAATTTGGTATTGGCCCCAGCATTGAAAACGGGTTTTACTATGATGTGGATCCGGGAGAGGGCGTTACCATTACAGAGGGAGATTTGCCAAAGATTGAAGCAAAGATGACTGAGCTGGCCAGGCAAAAGGAGACTTACTCCCGGAAGGAAATATCAAAGGATGATGCCTTAAAATATTATGTACAGAAGGGAGATGAATATAAGATAGAACTTATTCAGGACCTGGAAGACGGGAAGATCACATTTTATTCGCAGGGCAACTTCACTGACTTGTGTCGCGGGCCCCATCTGCCGGATACCAGTCCCATCAAAGCCATTAAGCTACTCAGCGTGGCCGGAGCTTACTGGCGTGGAAATGAACACAACAAACAGCTTACCAGGATATATGGTATCTCATTCCCTAAAAAGAAAATGCTGGATGAATACCTGGAAATGCTTGAAGAGGCCAAAAAAAGAGATCACCGTAAAATAGGAAAAGAACTGGAATTATTTACTTTTTCGGAAAAAGTTGGCCAGGGTCTGCCCTTATGGTTGCCCAAAGGAGCAATGCTGCGTGCCAGGCTGGAAGAATTTCTGAAAAAAGTGCAGATGAAATATGGTTATGAACCAGTTATTACGCCGCATATCGGACAAAAAGAATTATATGTTACCTCCGGACATTATGAAAAATACGGTAAAGATTCATTTCAGCCTATTCATACGCCAGCTGAAGGAGAAGAATTTTTATTGAAACCAATGAATTGTCCCCATCATTGTGAGATATACAGAAATAAACCACACTCTTATAAAGATCTGCCGCTGAGGTATGCGGAATTTGGAACTGTATACCGTTATGAACAAAGTGGGGAGTTACATGGTTTAACACGTGTAAGAGGATTTACTCAGGATGATGCACATATTTTTTGCCGTCCCGACCAGTTGAAGGATGAGTTCATTAAGGTGATTGACATCATTTTGCTTATATTTAAAGCACTTGATTTCGAAAACTTCACAACACAGATATCATTGCGTGACCCTGATGATCACGAGAAGTACATTGGCAGTGATGAGAACTGGGAAAAGGCAGAGCGGGCTATTATTGAGGCTACCGAAGAAAAAGGACTGAATACCATTATTGAATATGGAGAAGCTGCCTTTTACGGGCCAAAGCTCGACTTTATGGTGAAAGATGCACTGGGCAGACAATGGCAGCTGGGCACGATTCAGGTAGACTATAATCTGCCGGAACGATTTGATCTGGAATATATTGGCAGCGACAATCAAAAACACCGCCCGGTGATGATACACCGTGCTCCTTTTGGTTCGATGGAACGTTTCGTGGCAGTACTTATAGAACATACCGCCGGGAAATTCCCTTTATGGCTGACTCCTGAGCAGGTCGTAATCCTGCCGATCAGTGAAAAATATAATGATTATGCAAAAAAAGTTTTAAATTTTCTAAATAATTACGATATTCGCACTTTAATTGACGAGCGCAACGAGAAGATCGGTAAGAAGATCAGGGACAACGAATTAAAAAGGGTACCATACCTGTTGATCGTTGGTGAACAGGAAGCTGCCGGGGAAACTGTTGCCGTACGCAAACAGGGCGAAGGAGACAGGGGAAAAATGAAACTGGATGAATTTGCCTTGTATATTAATAATGAAGTTGAACAACAAATAAAACACATAAATAACCCGATTAATAATTAAATTAAGGAGGACCGTAACATAGCTGGACCAAATTTTAACAGAGGATATCGCAAAGCGAGACAAACAGAACCCAAACACAGGATCAACGACAGGATCCGGGCCAAGACGGTTAGGGTTGTAGGTGATAATGTTGACAATCAGGACGTTTATCCAATTACTGAAGCCTTAAAAATGGCAGATGACATGGAGCTTGATTTGGTAGAAATTTCACCAAATGCTGATCCGCCGGTTTGTAAGATTATTGAGTATCAAAAGTTTCTTTATCAGCAAAAGAAGAAACAAAAGGAGCTTAAACAAAAAGCATCAAAGATTGTAGTCAAGGAGATCAGGTTTGGACCTAATACCGATGAACACGATTATAATTTTAAGCTCAAGCATGCTGAAAAATTCCTCGAAGACGGGAATAAAGTTAAGGCTTATGTGTTTTTTAAAGGGCGCTCGATACTTTATAAGGAACAGGGTGAAATCTTGTTATTAAGATTTGCACAGGACCTGGAAGAACTTGGAAAAGTAGAACAGTTGCCCAAGCTGGAAGGAAAAAGGATGAATATGATCCTGACTCCAAAAACGATTAAGAAAAAGAATTAGTTTTTTAATTATATACATAAATAAAAGTAGAATGCCTAAAATGAAGACTAATCCGGGTGCAAAGAAAAGATTTACTTTGACCGGAACAGGGAAGATTAAGAGGAAACACGCTTACAAGAGCCACATTCTTACCAAAAAAGCGAAAAAAAGGAAAAGAAATCTGACCTATTTCTCATTGGTTGATAAAACCGATCAGAAGAATGTGAAATTGCTGCTTGCAATGAAATAAGTATTTTTTGCTCTTTGATTTATAAATTTTAGTGATTAACCAGAATGAATTAGCCAGTAAAGTGTCAGCAAACTGACCGCTAACCATTCGTAAAATGTTAAATTATGCCAAGATCAGTAAATGCGGTTGCATCAAGGCAACGCAGAAAAAAAATCCTGAAACAGACCAAAGGGAATTTTGGTGGCAGGAAAAATGTGTACACGGTTGCAAAAAACACCTACGAAAAAGGGTTACAGTATGCATATCGTGACAGAAGAAAGAAAAAAAGCAATTTCAGGGCGTTATGGATTCAGCGTATCAATTCAGGATCCCGCCAGTATGGAATGTCCTATTCCGAATTTATTGGCAAATTAAATAAAAAAGGAATTCAGCTTAACCGGAAAGTACTTGCCGATCTGGCAATGAATCATCCTGCAGCTTTTGAAGCCGTTGTGAATAAGGTTAAGTAAACCGGAATACAAATCGTAAAAAAGGGAAGGTAGATAATCTTCCCTTTTTTTATTGTCTTAAGGTTATTTGCAAGTCAGCCATGATTATAAGTAATACCTTACTAAAACCTGTTACAGATCCACTTATTCAATTATCTTTGTTATTAAATATAAATATTCAGCATTATGAAAGTATCCTTACTCGGTTATGGGAAGATGGGCAAAGAGATTGAGAAAATACTAAAAGAAAGAGGGCACGAGGTTATATTGAGAATTGACGAAAACAATCCATATGAGCTGACACCTTCAAATCTCGCAAAAAGTAATGTTGCCATTGATTTCTCAATACCCCAGGCAGCTTTTCAAAATATCATGATGTGTTTTGAGGCAGATGTTCCCATAGTATCCGGTACAACCGGATGGCTGGATAAGTTTGATGAAGTAACTGAAACCTGTAAAAGCAAAAACAAATCTTTTTTTTATGCTTCTAATTACAGTTTGGGGGTAAACCTCTTTTTTGCCCTGAATGAATGGCTGGCCAGGGTAATGAATAAATTTCCGGCATATAATGTAAATATTGAAGAGGTGCATCACAATCAGAAGAAAGACGCACCAAGCGGAACAGCAATCAGTCTGGCAAACGACATTATCAATCAGCTCGACCGAAAAAACAACTGGAAACTTACTTCCGAAGTACAAGAAGATGTTATTGGAATAAAAGCTGGCCGTGAGGGACAGGTCCCCGGAATTCATACTGTCACTTATGACTCTGATGAAGATTTTATTCAGATTACTCACTCTGCAAAAAGCCGCAAAGGATTTGCGTTGGGAGCAGTACTTGCTGCTGAATTTTTGCAGGACAAAAAAGGTGTTTACAGTATGAAAGATCTTTTAAAATTATAATTTTCAATTTCAGGCAATGTTTTTCTTCAGGGATCTTTTTAGCCGGAAATATTTGAAATTTCACATCGTTGCCACCCTGTACATCCTTTGGGTAATTTGGGTTGGCTCGGCATGGCTACTGCTTGGTTTCCCAATTATCTATGATGTCTTTATCACAAAAAAAATAAAATGGCTTTTCTGGAAAAAACGTATCAACGGTAAATATGTCGGCACTAAAACAGCAGACTGGATTGATGCAATACTTTTCGCAATAATTGCTGCAGCATTCTTAAGGATATTTTGCATAGAGGCTTTTACCATTCCTTCCTCTTCTATGGAAGAGACTCTGCTTGTAGGTGATTATCTCTTTGTCAGCAAGTTAAATTATGGCCCCAGGATACCAATGACACCACTTTCCCTGCCTTTCACGCAAAAACACATGCCGTTTTTTAAGCAGGTTCCCTCCTATTCCGAAAAGATAACCTGGCCATTCAAACGATTAGCCGGTTTCTCTCATATCAAACGAAATGATGTTGTTGTTTTCAATTTTCCTGAAGGAGATACAATTGTTCCCGAATACCCGGGACAAAGTTATTATACACTTATCAGACAGTATGGAAGAGAGTTTATAAATAATCAGTTTACGCTTGTATATCGCCCGGTTGACATGCGGGAAACATTTATAAAAAGATGTATTGGACTGCCTGCTGACACGTTGCATATCATTCATGGCATTGTCTGGATAAACCGGGATCCCCTTCCGGTTCCGGAAACCCTGGAATACAACTATTTTGTTCGAACAGACGGTACTCCTCTCAGTGACGAATTTTTGAGAAAACAGGGTATCAACCAGGACGAAAGGCATTTTAATCAATATAATTCACTCTATGAATTACCTTTGACAAACGACGGGGCCGAAAACTTTAAAAAATTACCATACATTAAATATGTCACCAGGTATGAGAATACGCATGGTATGTTCGCTACCAATACCATTTTCCCTTTTAGTAGTGATTATCAGTGGACGGAGGATAACTTCGGGCCGTTTATTATTCCTGCAAAGGGCATGACAGTAAATTTAACGGCACGCAATTTGCCACTGTATGCAAGAATTATCAGTGCCTATGAGAAAAATGACCTTGAAGTTAAAAACGATACAGTTTACATTAATCATAAACCAGTCGAAAGTTATACCTTTAAAATGGATTATTTTTTTATGATGGGTGATAACCGTCATAATTCGGCTGATTCAAGATTTTGGGGGTGTGTGCCGGAAAATCATATTATAGGTAAAGCATTTCTAATCTGGTTATCCATTGATAAAAACAAGAAAGCATTTCATAATTTTCGCTGGAATCGAATGTTTAAAAAAATACATTAATTTGTTCTTTAAAATCTAATAAAACATGAAATTGTTGAAAAACAGGTACTTTAAATTTGGTGTTGCAGCGCTTCTGTATACCCTCTGGGTAATCTGGCTAAACAGCTACTGGTGGTTACTCGGGTTAATAATTATTTTCGATTGGTATATAACCAAAAAGGTTAACTGGACGTTTTGGAAAAAACGCGGCCAAAAAAACAGCACATTTATTGAATGGCTTGATGCGTTGATTTTTGCTGTTGTCGCTGTCACATTTATCAATATTTTCTTTTTTCAGAACTATAAAATTCCCACGGGATCTATGGAAAAAACACTGCTAATAGGGGATCACCTTTATGTTAGTAAATTGGCCTATGGACCCAAAATACCTAATACCCCCCTCTCCTTCCCTTTTGCACAACATACCCTGCCTCTTACAAAACATACCAAATCCTATCTTGAATGGATCGAACTTCCCTATAAAAGGTTAAAAGGATTTCACCATGTTAAAAATGATGATATTGTAGTATTTAATTTTCCTGCCGGCGATACCGTTGTGTTGCAAATGCAGGCACAGAGCTATTATTCAATTGTCCGGGGGTATGCTGAACAATTGAGGCTGCAGGATCAGCGACAGGGTGCTGCTGTTAAATCAGATGCTGCATACCATCATCTTGCCAGACAATATGTTTGGGATAATTTTGATGTGGTAGCCAGACCTGTAGACCGGCGCGACAATTATATCAAACGATGTGTCGCTATTCATGGAGA
>DASQZP010000805.1:0-2328 GCA_035638655.1 Bacteroidales bacterium | reverse complement strand
TGAGTTTTGTTGCATAGCTCCCCGGTAAATAGTAATTTTATTCCGTAAATAAAAAAAAGTCTTTTCATGAAAAATGTAAGGGTTGGTCTGATGACAGATCCGTTTGATAAATCCTGGGTGCGCAAACTTTATATAGTAATGGGTTTTATTATTGCGCTGTTGTCACTGTTTGCATTGATTTATAAAATTACGCAGATTTCATTCACCGGGAATAAAAATGACTGGTCATTGATTATTGGTATAGTATTGGGAATTGTGTTTATCTTACAGGGCTTCAAAGTATTTAAAAGGGAAAGCAAGGTTTTTATTGCCATTTCTGATGTAGGAATTTCTTTTCGCCTGAAGTTTAAGCAGCCTGTTGTTAATCTTTCCGTTTCGGAAATAAACAAGGTAACCTCTGAACCTGGTAAGGTTGAGATCTTAACCAGTGAGGGTAAGCTTCAGCAAATTGACTATTCGAATTTACCCCAGGATAAAATAAACAAATTGCATCAGGGTTTTTCTGAATTTCAACAATTACTTGACACACATAATTAATAGAGTTTTATGCTTTTAAAAAATGGCCGATTATTTTAAAAGAGGAAGTAGCGTTTTTTTATTCAGAATCAGATTCTTTTTTACCTGGATAGGTGGGTAATTCCCGATGAGTGTTATCGCAGAAAGGTGGTGTTTTTGTATGTTTGCACAGGCACCACTTAACAAGCTGTTTTTCTTCGATTACCGTCCTGATCGGAGAAAAGACGGTGCCTTTATGTGTTCCGTCACAAAAAGGCTGATTTTTACTCCTGCCGCATGCACACCAAAAATAAACACCGGGTCCCATCACCAGTTTTAATGATTTTGGACCTGCTATTAAAGGTTTTTCTGCACTCATTCCCGTTTCTTTATTCGTAGTTATAAACCTTATTTTCTTAATTTACTTAAGCAAATATACTATATATTAATTATTTTCATGGTTTATATTATATTTTGTTCGATTTGAATATCATAAAGGCTGTTTTCATATAGATATGTGCTATTGTTTACAAAACTTACTGAATGTTATTAATCATGTATATCTTTAAATTAAACTATTTCATCAGCTGCTTGTTTAGCAACTGTAATAATAAAATTTTGTTATATTTTCTTTAAGTATTGAAACGAGTGTATTAATCACCGGATGATTTTAACTTAGAATGATATTATGAGAATTATTTTGATCGGAGCTAACGGGACAGTTGGAAGTAAAGTCTTTGCAGAACTTTCCAAAAAGCATGAAGTGATTACTGCAGGTAGAAATTCAGGTTCTCTCAAAGTGGATATTTCTGAGCCTTCTTCAATAGATATGATGTACAAAACTGCAGGACATTTTGATGCTGTTGTGGTGGCTGCCGGCAGTGCAAAGATGGCCCCGCTGCAGGAAATGACCGGTAATGATTTTCTATCAGGTATCCACAGCAAATTGATGGGACAAATAAACGTTGTGCTGTCCGGACAACACCAGATTAATGCAGGTGGGTCTTTTACACTGATATCGGGTATTCTCGCTGAAGATCCGATTCAAAACGGCACCAGCCTGAGTGTTGTGAATGGTGCTATCAATTCATTTGTGATTGCCGCAGCCAATGAACTCAAAAATGACGTGCGGATCAACGTGGTTAGCCCCGGCCTGGTTGAAGATTCATATGAAGCACTGGGTGAGTACTTTCCTGGTCATAACCCTGCACCAATGGACAGGGTAGTTAAAGCTTTCGTGAAAAGTGTCGAAGGTGTCAGAACCGGAGAAATTATTAAGGTATATTAGAAGTTCAATCTTTTAAAAATTAAAATTATAATATATATGACGTCAAAAATCTCAACATTTCAGAAAGCATTTTTCTTCACGCTGCTTTCTCTCATGTTGTTATTATTATCTTCATGCGGACTTGGAGAAGCCGTTGAGGGAATATTTAAGTTTGGTTTCTGGGCAGGAGCACTTTTAGTAATTGTTGTCCTGACTATACTGGGATTTATAATCTACAAGATATTCAAGAAATAGACTTATCTGTTTGATATCAGATAAGTTTATAGTTTAATTCACCAGTTTAATTCCCTCATCATCAAGAGAAATAGAACGTTTTTTATAAAGGCTGCCCAACACCTTTTTAAAATTTTTTTTGCTCATATGGCATAAACGTTTAATTTCTTCGGGATGGCTTTTGTCATTGAGCGGAAGAAAACCATTATTTTGTTGTAAAAGCAAGGTTAATTCTTTTTCAAGATCCTCAATCTTAGAGTAGCCAAAAGAGTGCAAACTCAGATCAATTTTTTCGTCTTCCCTTATCTTTTTGATATATCCTGTTACATGCT
>DASQZP010000804.1:0-2130 GCA_035638655.1 Bacteroidales bacterium | reverse complement strand
AGCATGTACAAAATTTCTTCTTTGGAATCCCTGAACTCAGTTTGTTTCATTAATATCGCATCCCCGAAATAACTACTGTATCTTTGGTCACTTTTTAACGTAATGGACCTACAAATTAGTTATTGAAATTACAGTATAGCTAACGTAGTTAATTAATCAATCTTTATAAGGTACTGGCCACGTGGAAATATATAATAATTCCCGAATAATCAGAAATGTATATCTTTTTACGTATTTTTGAAGCCGCCCGGATCATGGTGAATGGTATATGCGGATGCAATAAAGTCTGATGCGGCATCGGTATCACCTTCGTTCCATACTTTATGAATAAACTCTTTTAATATATTTTTTTTCAAAGGGACTCTATATTTACGATCGTATCTTTGTTCACAATGACAATATTTTTTTGTCATATTTATGTACTGACATCAGATTAATTTAGTTGTGATGCCGGATAGTAATTCACGTTCTTTGCTGTTAATGGGGGATAGTAGTGTTTTCGCGGCTTCATTGAATGTAGTGCTTGCGTCCTTAAGAATCTTCTCTCCGGAATTCGTGATGGCCACAAAACTGACCCTTGCATCTCGTGCCGCCTGCTCTTTGGTTACTAATCCGATTTTTTCCATAGGATTCAGAAGCCTGGTAATTCCCGATGGCGTCAGGCCTACTTCCCGTGCCAAATCGATTCGACGCATTTTCTTTCCCGGTGTCCCGGCTAACTGGCGAAGTACGAAGTATTCCGTAAAACTGATGCCGTGAAGTGAAAGGGAGCCGCCGAGCTTTTTCTGAATTTTCGACTGGAGACTCGTGAGTTTGATAAGAAGTTCGGCTTCTGAAGAAATTATCATGTGCTAAATATTTGATTGTTGTTTGATTAATCAAATATAAGTAAAAAATATTTGAGGAATCAACAATAAGACAAATAAAAGTTTCATTCATTTTAATCTCAGCCGGAACTCAATTTTCAGACATTGACCGGCAATAGCGGCTGTTTGTAGAATAAGGGCTGCTCTCAAAGACAATGATACGTCTCCGTTCAAGAGGAATAATAGAGTCGCATTACCATCGATTTATAACAAGCATTCTATCTATTGTCGTGCTGTAGTCTGCTATCCTCTGAAGCTTGCTTTCTGTCGGCCATCCCATAATCCCGGACGACATATGCAACCCGTAAATGATAATCTTTAAAAATATAATCCCGGCCTTTTTCCTGGGCCATGCGATGACATTCAAGAGTCCGCCACCGCTTTATGGATTCTGCGTTTTGCCAGAAAGAGAGGGACAGTATTTTCTTTGAGTCTTGCAGACTTGTAAAGCGTTCAATAGAAATAAATCCATCGATAGTAGACAATTCTGCTTTTAGTTGTAAAGCGATGTCCAGGTATTAAATAATAATAATTAAGGAATTAGCTATGTATGTACAGCAGATTTCATGTTATTTCCGGTATCACTTTTTTGAGGAGTTCGCTTTTTAACCGGTTTATTTGATTTTTTACGAAGTTCTCCGGTTTCCCTGATGGCAATATAATGGACTGCAAGGATAAGTCGTTGGCTTTCTCTCTTCAGATTTAAGTTTTTAGCATAAAGGATCACATTCACAATCAATGCAGGCGATATACCATGAGCTTGTTCAAATGTTTTATAATATTTATTAAGTGCCTTATTTTCCCCGGAGGAGGATTTTAGAAATGCTTCATACTTACCACCGGACCTGATATCGAAATCAGATACGGAGTCTTTGGTTATCGGACTAATATAACGTGAAGTTACCCAGAGCTCATTTTTTACCGTATCTGAGAGAGATGTAAATAGATTATTAAGCTTTTGCATAGGAATTTTTAAAACGGGGCCATATGGATTGCCGGACCATGCCGCTTTACTAACTTTATTAAAAAATGCATGATAATTGTTTTCCAGGGAACCGGTTGTATCTGATAATATCCGAACTTCATTATCAAAAAAAGTCAAAATATGGTGCAATTGCCTGATCTCCTTTTTATTGAAGTGCTTAGTAACAGTTTGATCTTGTTGGAGATCAATCTTTGTATTGGTCATACATCCGGATAGAAAGAGAAACAGAATAAGCGTGTATTTCATATAAATTCTTTTTTAAAATTGTCCTGACCGTTA
>DASQZP010000803.1:0-3735 GCA_035638655.1 Bacteroidales bacterium | reverse complement strand
ATTCGCCCGGGGACACATGCAGGCCCGGGTGGAGTACGGTCAAGTGCGCCACTATTTGAGCAGAGTGATGCGGAGGCAATCTCCAGGGAAGTATCAGGTATTGCAGCCGTGGCACCAACAGTTTCTGCTCCGGTTATCGCCGTATATGGAAATGAAAATTGGTCAACCAGTGTAACAGGTACCGATAACGGATATTTTGATGTAAGAGATTGGATTATTGAAACAGGTCGTCGATTTACAGATTCAGAATTGAAAGCAGGGAAAATGGTATGTGTTATAGGGGCAACTATCAGGGATAAACTTTTCGGATATCAGGATCCGGTAGGGGTCACTATTAGGCTGGGTACCGTGGCCTGTCAGGTTGTAGGTGTCTTGAAATCTAAAGGAGAATCAACATTCGGTCATGATCAGGATGACCTGGTACTAATGCCTTTGCGGGCTGTACAGCGTCGATTTACAGGTTCGCAGGATGTCTCCATGATATTCATATCAGCGCAGAATAGTGATATAACAGATCAGGTAGAGAAAGATGTCGAAGCTCTGATGAGGCAGAGACGAAGGATTAAAATTGGGGAAGAGGATGATTTCAGTGTTCGGAATATGGCTGAAATAGCTCGCACAATGGCAAGTACTACCGGAGTATTAACGACATTCCTTGGGGCGGTAGCTGCCATTAGTTTACTTGTTGGCGGTATTGGTATTATGAACATCATGCTGGTATCTGTCACGGAACGAACGCGTGAAATAGGCATCAGGCTGGCTATCGGCGCTCTGGGCAGGGAAGTACTGATGCAATTTCTGGTTGAAGCCGTAATACTTTCCCTGTTTGGAGGTTTATTAGGTATCATACTTGGAATAATAGGAGCTCTGATCGCTGCATCAATGCTTAGTGTACCTTTTGTTTTTCAACTACAGATAATAATTATCGCATTTGTATTTTCCGGATTTGTAGGAATCATTTTTGGCTATTTCCCGGCACGTCGCGCTGCCGGTCTCGATCCTATTGATGCTTTAAGATATGAGTAATAACTTTGACCAGTAAAAATTAAGCATCAATCAGCACGTACATGCCACATGTCTGAATGTAATAGGCCGGGGTTTTATTAAAAGCTGACTCTTTTTACAGGATCATTATCCTGTAACTTGTTTATTACTCATAATTCTGCCAAAAACAATACCGGCAGTGAGTCCTGCTATAAGCCCGAGGATAAAAATAGCACCAAGATCGATATAGGTAATAGAATCGACAAATTCTTCCATAAGATTATTTGCGACGATCATAGCAATCAAAACAGAAAGTATCGATACGGTAATCAATGATGAATTCATAGTATCTCCCCAAAATTATAAGGAACATTGTTTTATAGACAATCTCTTAATACAAATTACCTATTCAACTTTAAACTCACAATATGAAAGGAGGGGGGAAGATAATTATTCATTAGAATGCAAAGCTATTTTGTTCCCTTCTGAATCTTCAAAGATGGCCGTAAACCCATATTCCCCGATGCTTGTTCTGGGGGTCAGAATTTTACCTCCCTTATTGGTTATTCTTTTTAAAGTCTCATCGATATCATCCACTGAAAAATAGATCAACGTGCCATCATGAGAAGGATTAAAGTCCTTAACTTTGATAAGTGTTCCCGTTGTACCGGTACCTTCCATCATGGGAAACCAAGCCATTTTGCTTTCGCCCATCTCATTCAGATCGAGTTTCATTTCAAATACATATTCATAGAATGCCCTGGCACGATCGAGATCATTAACAGGTATTTCAAACCAATTTACAGGATTTGCTTTCTCAGTCATCGTTATACTCTCTTGAAGTGATTGTCATAGATTACATCATTTGTATACATCCTTTATTAAATATATGGCTTTGCAAAGCCATCTAGCAATATTAACATCTGGAATTACAATATTATATACACAATTATTAATGTAATTATTGATAAAATAACTAACAGTAATAGTAAACGTTTTTGATTTTTTAAAAATGTTATCACACTCTCATCGTGTAACTCCGCATTATTAGTTGATATAATATAATAGAGAACATAATGGGATATTATAAAGACAATATTTCCACTTAAGACTGTAAATAATTTTAAACTAGGTAAATTTATTTTGAGAAAAATTTCAGTAAAACTGGTCGCCATCAAAAAGCCTATTATATAAGTAAAAGACAATTTTAATGTTATATAACGGGCAAGCTGATCATGTTTCTCATTAATACCAAGTTTACTAAAATTCACTATTGTTAGAGCAAATGTTATAAACCAAAGTAAAATATTTGTTTTAACAATTTGTGATTTGATCAATAAATTAACAAGTAGTAGACAAATCCCTAATACTATTAACCACAAAAATATAAGTCTTATTTTTTTGCTATAAACTGGTACAAGATTTATACTTTTTATATTCATAATTTTGTTTATTATTCGCAATTTAAAACTGCAAAACCACTAAAAATGGTACCTTCGATTATTGACCAAGCAGGACCACCGAGCATGCCATAGAGACCACCAAGACCATCTGCTCCAGCAATAGCTAAACCACAACCTTTACTCTGAGTTGTTGGTAGATTCGTTTTATTTATATTAATTTTTTTACTCCAAAATTGATTTGATCCATTAAGAATAGAAATAAATGCTCTGGCATATTTCTTGTCAGAATTGGGTAAAGTTTTTATTGATAGCTTATTTTCGGCATATACGACAGGATCATTTTGTGAGAACCAAACATCCTGATTTTGATATAATAATACCAATCTATTATAAAATTTATTACTTATATAATTATTATTTTTCATGTAATTAAATATAGATTGATAATTATAAGTTCCAACAGGAATATGTTTGATGGTTCCCTTATTCATCTTAGGTGGTTCATTGTTATTGATAATCTCACTTCTAATAAAACCATTTTCCATCAGTTTATTATTGTTTGTGAAATCATTGTTATTGAATTTATCTGGATATTTTTTATTCAATTTTTCAATGATCACATTCTTTAAACCAGAAAAATTTAGTTTATTGATATCAATATTATTATCGTTTAAAATCATTTTAAGAGCTTGATTATGGTAATAACCAAACTTTTTAATTTTAATGACTGAAGAACTATTATCAGTTACATCATTTTTGCACGATATAAATAAAGCTGATATTATAAGTACTGGTATTGTTAATTTTGAATATTTAGTCATGATAAACAAACTTAAGATTTAGTATTTGATATTTGAGTTATCCTGGCGTTATAAATAATAAATACAGTATTTTAAAATTGGGTTAAATAAGGGTGTTATGGATTTTAACCCCACCAAGATAGTAACGTAAGTAATATTAGGGTATGGCTTTTCTTTTAAAATGTCAAATATTAAAACACTTATCTTAAAAGATATTTATAATTAATAAAAATATATATTTAAAAAAAATATAAATAAGTGAATGGTGGCAACAAAAACAATTAATATCTTACCAATTTGGTGATATATCAAGAAATATGAAATATTTATATCATGATAGAATTAATATAAGGGGCGAATAAAAAAGATTAATTTATAAGTATGATTTATTCATCTATCAATTGATATTTTTTTATCAAATAAATTTCTGCCAAAAACAATACCGGCAGTAAGTCCTGCTATAAGCCCGAGGATAAAAATAGCACCAAGATCGATATAGGTAATAGAATCGACAAATTCTTCCATAAGATTATTTGCGACGATCATAG
>DASQZP010000802.1:0-15637 GCA_035638655.1 Bacteroidales bacterium | reverse complement strand
TCTGCTTCTTTAAATTGAGGACGAATAATGGTTTCCTTACCAGCAGGAATTATACCAAAGTATTCTTCAACCAGTTTACGCGTTTTTACCGGATCAATGTCTCCTGCAATGGACAGGGAAGCATTGTTGGGCACATAGTAGTGTTTATAAAAGTCACGAAACTCACTTAGTTTTGCCTGATCGATATACTGGGCTTCCCCAATTGGGACCCATTGATAAGGGGTTCCTTTAAATGCCAGGTCAAAAATATTTGACATAAAGGACCCGTATGGTTGATTTTCGTAGCGTTGTTTTCTTTCTTCTTTAACAACCTTGCGCTGTGTTTCCAGGCCTACTGTGTCAATTTTAAGATGTAGCATGCGTTCCGACTCCATCCAGATACCCAGAGCTACCTGATTTGAAGGCAATACTTCATAATAATCAGTTTTGTCAAAGGAGGTAAATGCATTGTTTTCGCCTCCGGCATTCTGAATCAATTTAAAATATTGGCCTCTGGCTATATTCGGAGAACCTTCGAACATTAAATGCTCGAAAAAATGCGCAAATCCTGTTCGATCAGGTTGCTCATTCTTTGAACCAACATGGTACATTACATTAATTGCAACCACCGGAGTAGTATGATCTTCATGCAAAATTACATGCAACCCGTTGTCCAGGGTAAATTCCTGATACTCTATTTTGTTGATCTGTCCCGATGCCGGTAACTGACCAATCAAAAAGAGCAGCAGGAGAGGTAATAATCTGATTTTGTTTTTCATTACTCTTTTTTTTAGATTTTTAATCGGTTTAACTTTTATTATAGAAAATCAAGTATAAATATTAAATTAATTTATTAATAAATAACATGTAAATGTCTTTTACTTAAAGTTTTAAATAAGCATTAATAAAAAAAAGTAAAATACAAAAACCCTGTTCCGGGATTAATAAAATTGCGGGGTGCAGCTGTAATTTATTACTGTTGAGTCTAAAGAGTACTAAAGTAAAGTAAATTTGTATACAGGTCAAGGGAAGACTGAAAAATATTGTTTAAATTTTTCAGTCTGCAAAGAAATCAGGGTACTTTATAATTAAATTATTTTGATCTCACCACAAGTTTATGAGCAAGTTCTTCCAGTGCTTCTTTTTTGTGATTGTCGACGGGTAAACTTTTGAGGGATTCAAGGCTGGCATTAAAGAGCTCATCAATCTTTTGTTCTGTTAATTCAGGGATGCTGTATTTTTTATATATTTCTGTCACCCTGGACACTTTTTCTTCCTGATTAGTTTGTTTTTGGTTTAACATCTGAACAAGTACAGTACGATCTTTTACTGTTGCCTTTTCGAGCGCTTTAATTAGTAAAAATGTTTTTTTATTGGCTCTTATATCTCCACCAATACTTTTGCCAAATACAGCCTCTTCTCCAAAAGTATCAAGCAGATCATCCTGCAATTGAAAAGCGAGCCCGGCAAACCGGCCAAAATCATACAGTTTATTTGCATCAGTTTCCTGAGCCCCTCCAATAAGTGCTCCGATTTTTAAACTTGCCGCAAGTAATACTGAGGTTTTTAATTCAATCATCTTGAGATATGCCTCAGCAGATACATTGGCTTCCGTTTCAAAATTCATATCATACTGCTGACCTTCACAAACTTCCAGTGCGGTTTTGCTGAAAACATTTAATACTTCTTTGAGCACTTTTTCGGGAGATCTTGATATGTATTGATAAGCCATAATGCTCATCGCGTCTCCTGACAATATGGCTATATTTGAATTCCATTTTGAATGAACCGTTGCTTTGTTTCTGCGCAGCAAGGCGTTGTCCATAATATCGTCATGCAGCAAGGTGAAATTATGAAAGATTTCAATTCCAAGCGCTGGTGCGATAGCCGCATCAACAGATGACCCGAACATACTACATCCCATTAATGCCATGGATGGTCTTAATCTCTTGCCCCCGAGGGAAAGGATATAGGAGATAGGTTCATACAGGTTGGCAGGCTCCAGGTTAAGATTAAGTCTTTTTATTTCCTGTTCAATTAGTTGTTGCGCCTCTTCCAGTCTTATCATATCGGATAAATATTTTTTATTTGGGGGTATTAAAAATTCATAAACAATTAATAATAAATGTAATATAAATATGTTTCTAAATAATTAATTTAAAAAATTATATTCAATTTAGTATTTGGATACAGCGGATATTAAATTGCAGATTATTCACAAAAATATAAATTTAGATAAGTTGCTATATTTAAGTATTATGTGAAAAATTACTTAATATATTAATTTAAAAAAATAATGTGTATATCTGAATTCTTTAACTTCATAAAAATGATCTGTATAATCCGCTATATTTAGATCAGGACATCAAAGCTAATAAAAAACCTAATAAAGGGCTTTATAATTTATTTTCCAAAGTCATTTGTGCTGAATTTATTTTCTTTAAACCCGTTTGTTAAAATTTATGCACGCTCCCGTTTAGAACGGAACAGGCTTTGTTTTCGAACAATTTTGATCCTGACACCTGACTTTATTAACAGACTCCACCTAATTATCACAAACATTTTTGTTTAATTGCTAATTTAGATTAAGGCTTTTGGGTTTAATAATTGAAAACTTCTTAATTTTACCAGGTTTTTTATTTTGATTTACTTGTTGTTTCTGCCCTCAATTACTCCTATGGCAAAGTAATTTTTGCAAATGGATAAAGTAAATCCGGAATTCAGAACACATATTTTTTTTTATTGTTTGACAAATTTGTTTTCAAAATGAGATCAAAAAATTATTTTCTGCTGTTAGTTGCTTTTATATGCTTTTCTTCCTTTGTTATAGCCCAGCCGGAGACTCAAATTAAGGTTACAATTCATAATCTTCCTGATTCCCCTATTATTCTGGGACATCATTTCAACAAAATGTTGTATCCTGATGATACCATAAAACTTAATAATAAGGGATATGGTGTGTTTGAGGCTCAAAAGGCCTATCCCGGAGGAATGTACTTTATTTATCTGCCAACCGGTAAATACTTTGATATTTTACTTTCCGCAGACCAGCAATTTAGCATTGAAAACGACACGACAGATTTTCTTCAGAACATGACAATTAATGGATCTGAGGAAAACCAGTTGTTTTACAATTATCAGAAATTCCTTGTGAAGAAACGGGAGGAAGCTTCGGCATTACAGAAAGAAAAATCGGCCGCTACCAGTGAAGAAAATAAAAAGGAAATTGATCAAAAACTCGATAAGATAAGCCAGGATGTGAAAGATTATATGAATAATCTTATTAAGTCCCATCCTGATATGTTTCTTTCGAAGTTTTTACTGGCAACAAAGGAAATTGATGTGCCAGAACCCCCGAGAGATGAAAATGGCAACATAACAGATTCCCTTTTCCAGTATCGGTACTATAAAAAGCATTTCTTTGATAATTTTGATGTTTCTGATCCGCGTTTGTTGCGTACCCCGATTTATGAAGACCGGATTAATTATTACCTGGATAAAATAGTTCCGCAAATTCCGGATTCAATTAACAACGAGGTAGACAGGCTAATTGAAAAATCACGCTCCAGTGATGAACTCTTCAGGTTTATGCTGGTTTCGCTTTTTAACAAATATGCCAAGAGCCAGATAATGGGGATGGATGCAGTTTTTGTACATATTGCTGAAAAATATTATATACCTGAAGCTTCCTGGAGCGATACTGCCTTCATTTCAAAACTCAAAAAGGAAGTTGCAAAGACGGAACCCTTGCTAATTGGTAAAAAAGCCCCGGATATTCAACTCGTAGAAGTACCGGCTGATCATTTTATGGCTGCAGCGGATGATGATACTTTAAAAAAGAATGTATATGTCGGTGATTTTTTCAATTTGTATGATATTCAGGCAAAATATACGGTACTTGTCTTCTGGGAAGCAGATTGCGGACACTGTAAAAAAGCAATGCCTGTTCTCTATGATTTGTATGTGAATAGACTGAAAAAAGAAGGTGTTGAGATAATTGCAGTACACATGCTCTCAGGAGAAGAAGGAAAGATAAAATGGGTAAATTTTGTAAATGACCACGGATTTTATGAGTGGATCAACGCCTGGAATCCTTATGATTATTCATATAAGGCAAAATATAACGTTACCAGCACGCCCACTGTATTTGTGCTTGATAAAGACAAAAAGATCATTGCAAAAAGAATTGGCATGGAGCAAATTGATGAAGTAATTAAAGCATATGAATCTATGCATAATCACTAGATAGTGTCTGTCCGTAATGTCCGATAACTGCTTTATTACAAAAAATTTACTGAACCTAAATAATTATTAACCTCAACCAAAAAACGCAAATAATGAATAGCAATCCTATTAAACTGATTCTGGAAGACGGTACTGAGTTTAACGGAAAATCTTTTGGTGCGGAACGATCGATAGCCGGTGAAGTAGTGTTTAATACCGCGATGACCGGATATCCTGAAAGCTTGACCGACCCGTCATATAAGGGCCAGATACTGACGCTTACATATCCGCTGATAGGTAATTACGGAGTACCCGGAGAAAAACTTGAAAATGAAATGTTGCGGTTTTTTGAATCATCCAGGTTGCATATTTCCGGATTGATCATCTCTGATTACTCTGATCAGTACAGTCACTGGAATGCCAATAAAAGTCTGGGAGAATGGTTGAAGGAATTTGATGTTCCCGGGGTTACCGGAATCGATACCCGTGCACTTACCAAACAGCTCCGTGAAAAAGGAACAATGCTTGGCAAGATTGTTTTCGATAATCAACAGGTTGAAGACTATGATCCGAATAAAGAAAACCTTGTTGAACAGGTTAGCATCAAGGAAAAAATAGTATACGGCAATGGAAGCAAAAGAATCTGCCTTATTGATTGCGGGGTTAAATATAACATTATCAGAAACCTGCTCGATCGGGATACAACGGTAATCCGTGTACCGTGGGATCATGATATTTCAAAGGAAGAATATGACGGACTGTTTATTTCAAATGGCCCGGGAGACCCCAAAATGTGTCGCGAAACGGTTAAAAATCTGAGTAAAGCTTTTGAGGGTGAGAAGCCCATTTTTGGCATTTGCCTTGGAAACCAGTTGATGGCACTGGCTGCCGGAGCAGATACCTATAAGCTGAAATATGGTCATCGCAGTCATAACCAGCCTGTTTTGCATGTGGGGACTAACAAAGCTTATATAACCAGTCAAAATCATGGTTTTGCCATTAATAACAACACATTATCAAAAGACTGGGAACCTCTTTTCATTAATTTAAATGACAATACCAATGAAGGGATGCGCCATAAAAACAAACCCTTCTTTTCCAGTCAGTTTCACCCTGAAGCTTCCAGTGGTCCGACCGATACGGAATATCTTTTTGATGATTTTCTTAGCATGGTGGCTGCGTCAAGCAGCAAACTTTCAGTGTAATTTTAAGGTGATCCTGAATTACTTTTTAAATTGTGCAAATTATTTCCTGATTAGATGACGCAGCTTTTGCATTCAACATATTTTAGTCTGTTTCTGATCATCACCCTCGGGTTTTTACTTGGTAAAATACAGGTAAAGGGTATTTCTCTGGATGTGTCAGCCGTCATTTTCATTGCCTTATTTTTTGGGTACCTGGGTATTACCATCCCTGAGGATTTTCAGCATATCGGACTAATCCTGTTTATTTTTACTATTGGGATTCAGGCCGGCCCGGGGTTTTTTCAGTCTTTTAAAAAGCACGGAGCGAAACTGATATACCTGGTACTTATCCTTATTTTTACTGCCGCAGCCCTTACCGCAGGCCTGGCTTACGGATTCGATATAGATCTGAAAGTGGCCATCGGTTTATTCACGGGCGCACTTACCAGTACACCCGGTCTGGCCGCTGCGATTGATGCCACACAATCGCCTCTGGCCTCTATCGGGTATGGTATCGCTTATCCCTTTGGGGTGATCGGAGTTATTTTATTTGTAAGGTTGTTACCCAAAATAACAGGTTCTGACATTTCTGTTGCTGAAAAGGAGGTGGAAAAGGAAACACTTTCTGAATATCCTGATGTGATGAGCAGGAATTTCATTGTCGGGAACAGTAATATTATCGGAAAATCGATCGGCGAACTTTCTGTTCGGGCAATGACCGGTGCCAGTATTTCACGGGTGATGCACAATGATCTGGCGGTAACTCCTACTACCGGGACAATTTTATACGAAGGAGATCTTATCAAGGCTGTGGGAACTGCAAGCGCACTCGAAAAAGTTAGATTGCTGATTGGTAACGAAACAGAGCAGGAAATTCCCCTTGGAAAAGATTATGAAGTACAGTCCGTTTTAGTTACCAATCGCAGGATTGTCAATAAAACCCTCGGGCAACTTAATTTACTGAGGAACTTCAACGCGACCGTTACAAGGATACGTCGAAGTGGTGTAATTATTACCCCTTCGCCCGCGGTTCATATACGTTTCGGGGATAAATGCATGGTTGCCTGCGACAAAGAAAACATGAAAGAAGTAATCAGACTGCTTGGAAATGATAACAAAAGGCTTTCTGATACTGATTTTTTCCCGATTGCTTTTGGCATTGTATTGGGAGTATTGGTAGGCAAAATAAACATAACTTTTTCAGATGCTTTTTCATTCTCTCCGGGATTAACCGGAGGAGTGCTTGCTGTAGCTTTGATTTTAAGCAATATTGGCAAGACCGGTCCGGTTATCTGGACCATGACAGGTGCCGCAAATCAGTTGTTGCGACAACTTGGGCTGCTTTTATTTTTGGCAGCTGTCGGCACGAGTGCCGGAGCACACCTGGTGGAAACCTATGCGCAGTATGGAATTAAACTGTTTATTATTGGAGCGGTTATTACGCTGGTGCCCATGATAATTTGCGCACTCTTCGCGCGGATGATTTTTGGTGTGAACATACTTAACCTGCTGGGCGCCCTGACAGGTGGCATGACCAGTACACCCGGTCTTGCTGCAGTAACTCCCATGACAGAAAGCAATGCCCCGCAAATAGCCTATGCAACTGTATATCCGATAGCAATGGTCTTTCTCATTATTTGTGTTCAGCTACTTACCTTATTTTGATTTTTAAATACCTGGAGACAACCCTGTAATACTTTATTACCCTCTTCTGTTTCTTATAAAAAGGGATTAAAGCTTTACCCATAAAACCTCCCTCAGTTAGTCCTTTGTGAATTAAAAAAATAAGTATATTTGTTTTCTATCTGCTAAAAAAGGGATTAGTCACTGTAACAATAATGAAGCATGTTCGTCATAATTACAAACTAAAAATTTATACTATGCTTAAGACAGTTGATTTAGTTAAGGTTTTCCGGACTGATGAGGTCGAAACTACAGCACTCAACATGGTAAACATGGAAGTTGCGGAAGGAGAGTTTGTGGCTGTTATGGGCCCCTCTGGTTGCGGTAAATCTACACTGTTGAATATTATGGGATTGCTTGACAATCCTACCAGCGGAAAATTGTATTTTGACGGACATGAGGTATCTTCTTTACGTGAAAAACAACGCACAAACCATCGAAAAGGAAATATCGGATTTGTTTTTCAGAGTTTTAACCTGATTGATGAACTTACTGTTTACGAAAATGTGGAACTCCCTCTTCTTTATCTGAATGAATCAGCCTCCGCCAGGAAGCAAAAAGTTGAAGCTGTACTTGATAGGATGAAAATTGGACATCGGCGCAAACATTTTCCGCAACAATTATCCGGGGGACAACAACAGCGCGTCGCCATCGCCAGGGCTGTTGTATCGCGTCCCAAACTTATTCTCGCGGATGAGCCAACAGGTAATCTTGATTCAGCAAACGGGGAAGAAGTGATGAACTTGTTGTCGGAACTAAATAATGATGGCACAACCATCGTTATGGTAACCCATTCACCCTCCGATTCAGAAAAAGCACACCGGGTGGTTCAGTTGTTTGACGGGCATATTGTAACTGAGAATATTAGAAAAATTCTTTAATCAATCCTTTTCCAGACATTACATTATTAACTGTAGTCTTTCCCAAATTAACGGCTAATGGAATTTTTCATCCGTTATTTTGATTCAATCTACTAATGCTTCTGCCATGTTGAACAACTTTTTCAAACCCCTTTTCAGAAACACTCAGAAAAGCAAATTTTTCAGTTTTCTAAATATCTTTGGTTTGGCAACCGGTTTAATTGCAGCCATACTTATCCTACTCTACCTCAGGAATGAGTTATCATACGATAAATATAACATTCTTCATAAGCGCATTTACCGTCTGGAGTCCCATTTTACCATTGATAATAAGGATGATAAATTTGCAATTACCCAGGTGCCACTTGGTCCTGCAATGAAAGATGAATATCCGGACATAGAAGAGTATGTAAGATTCCGTGAAATGGGACGTGTCACTTTTGTATATAAGGACAGGGAATACCAGGCTGAAGATATCTTTTTTGCTGATTCTTCAGTTTTCAGGGTTTTTACTTACACTTTTGTAAATGGCTCTTCAGAAAAAGCTTTAAACAAGCCAAATACTATTGTAATAAATCAGACACTGGCCCGCAGAATTTTCGGGGATAACGATCCCGTGGGAAAATCCTTAAAAACCATTGATGGGGATATTTTTGAAGTTACCGGTGTGACTGAGGATTTGCCGGAAAATACTCATCTGAAAACATCCGGCCTGGTTTCCATGTCTACACTTGCTAAACAGGTTGGTAGTGGCCGGTTTAACGATAGAAGTGCCGGCTCTTTCTGGAATGTTAATGTTTATACTTATGTATTACTACAACCCAACAGTGCCATACAGAATATACTGGATAACTTCCCTGCTTTCTATGATAAATATATGAAAGAACTGGGGGATCAGCTAAAAGGACACTTTTATCTGATGGCTACTCCGCTTGCTGCAATTCATCTCAGTGATGCCGGTCTTCAATGGGACAAACCAACAGGTAGCATGGATTATATCTATATTTTTTCTGTAGTGGCGTTGTTTATACTTGTTATTGCCGGTATTAATTATATGAATATGGCAACAGCCCGATCAGCCAGGCGGAGCAGGGAAGTTGGATTAAAAAAGGTGGTTGGGGCGCAAAAGAGCGACCTTATATTGCAGTTCCTTGCTGAATCTGTTGTAATGGTATTTATTGCACTGATACTTGCTCTGCTGATCCTACCCTTACTTTTACCCCTTTTTAATGAGCTGGCAGGCAGAAATCTCAGCATCACTACCCTGTTCACTCCGGGAATAATACTGACAGTTTTATTAGCCACACTGGTGGTTGGAATTCTTTCCGGTATTTATCCTGCTTTTTACCTTTCATCATTTCAACCTGCGTTGGTGCTGAAAGGAAAATCAGATCACTCTGGCGGAAGCGGGTTATTGAGAAAGTTATTGGTCGTATTGCAAATAGCTATTTCGGTTGGAATGATTATTTCTACGCTAATCGTATCTTCTCAACTATATTTTATGCGTACAACCAATCCGGGGTTTGATAAAAATAATATGGTAGTCATGATTGCCAGAGATTCTACCCTGCGCAAAAGTTTTAATGCTTACAAAGATGAATTACTAAAAAACCCTGTTATTGAAGCAGTTGCTTCTTCATCTGGTTCCCCGGGTTATGAGATGAAAAAGGTGGTCATGCGAATTGAAGGAGACAGTGGACAAATGGTGGAACGTGCTATCAATTATTATTTTATCGATTATGATTATATTGGATTGATGAAAATGAAAATGGTTGCCGGAAGGAACTATGATAACAAAAAAGGAACCGATCCCAGCGAAGCGTTTATTATTAATGAAGCTGCGGCACGGAAATTTGGATGGTATGATAATAACAGGGCGAATGGTTACGAAGCTGCTCTTGGTAAAAAATTTCAGTTCGGAATCAACATTGATGGCCCTCCTGCACGTGATGGAAGAATAATTGGTGTAATGAAGGACTTTCATTATGCCTCTATGCACAATGAAATTGAACCAATTGTGCTGCTCTTACGCGAAAACGAAAATATCAGAAATAATTATATTTTCAGTATGCGTATCAAACCAACAGCCAACGAAGAGGCTATTAGTTTTATCGATAATCAGCGTAAGGCTTTTGGAGATAAATATCCTTTCGAATATAAATTTCTTGATGAAAAATTAAGTGAATATTATAAGCCTGAGGAAAGAATTACCAAAATAATGAAATATTTTACTTTGCTTACGATCCTGATTGCTGCACTTGGTTTGCTTGGACTTTCGGCTTTTATGACGCAGCAAAGAACCCGTGAGATAGGAATAAGGAAAGTGCTTGGTGCAACTACGCAAAACATCAATATGCTTTTTGCAAAGGAATTTATGCGATGGATACTGCTTGCCAATATCATTGCCTGGCCTCTTTCCTGGTACATTATGAAAAGATGGCTTCAGCATTTTGTATATCCGGTTGATCTTTCAGGATGGTTGTTTGTTGAGGCCGGCTTGATTTCTCTTATTGTTGCATTGCTGACCATCAGCTTCTACGTGATTAAAGCAGCAAATACCAATCCGGCTAAGGTGGTCAAGTATGAATAATCTTCCAAAAATGATATAAACAATAAATATGACTTAAAGCCATCCGTATTTATCAAAGTGTTATGTAATATTTAATCAACTTAATAACATCTTGTTCATTATCAAGATTCATGTTGTTTTTCTTAGCAAAGGATTTTAATTCCTGCTGTTTGTTGGGAAATGATTTTATGATGCTTCTCCTGTTTAGTTTTGTTTTTTCCATTTTTCCTGTAGGAAATCTTAGAAAGTAATTATTTCCTTCAATGAATTCATCATAGGGTATTCCTGCATTATAAGGTCCCTCATAATCAGCCTTCCGTAGTCGTTTCTTATATTGTTTAAGAAAATCTATTCTTTTGCCCTCATAAATCAATTGCATAAAAAAATTTTTCTCATCATAGGGGACCTTCACAAAAAGCATCGAAGGTGTTAGTTCTGAAGTAGCAAGAGTAAAAGCTGATATGGGGGTTTTGTCCATAACCATCGGGGTATTATTCTTTGTATTCAGAATGACTAATTCATCATTATAAGCATCATATTTGAGAGACAAACCTTTAAACAGAGTGCTGTCCTTCAGCAATACAATACCTTTTAGCCACTCTTCAAAAACAAATGGCGTCCCTTTAACACCTTCATAAGAATCGTTATAGGTGTAAATTGGCCCACTATAGTCAGCTGACACAAAATTTTTAAAATTCTGTTGCTTCTGAAAATCAGTAAATTCCTGAGCTTGAAGGTTTATCATAAAACCTATAAAGACAAAAATCAGATAAAAATTTTTCATGGCAAATGTGAATTATAGGGTTAGAAATATAAAGATAATACTTTTATTCGCTAATGGTCAACAAACATCTATTTGAAAAGCATTTGAAATTATATCAATAAGCGTGCCATATGTATGCAATTTTTTTATTCTGTAATAGAAAAACAAATTATTCCAGATACTGGCAGAAAGATATTTGGAGAAATGACTTTTAAATATTCATTTTTTCACATTTGCCTGTTTGGCAAGTTCGGTAAGTTCAATTTCATTCATACACTTGAAATGCTTTTTAGGGCATTTATCAAAACCAATTTTTGAACAGGGTCTGCATGATAAACCATGTACTTCAAAAATTTTTGAATCCGGACCCGGTTTGTAAGGGTACATCCCAAATTCAGGAACGGTATTGCCCCAAACTGATAATATTGTTTTTTCAAATGCCGCCGCAATATGCATCAATCCTGTATCATGCGTGATAATGGCATTCGCCTGTTTTACCAGAGAGGCCGATTGATTTATAGAATATCTGCCACATGCATTATAAATGGCACCTGAAGAGTTATTAACAATTTTTTCAGCTGTATTTTTATCTCCTGGGCCGCCGAGCAGCACAACCGGCTGTTTTATCATGGAACACAAAGCGATGAGTCGTTCAACAGGTAATTTTTTGGTGGCATGTTGTGCTCCCAGCACAATACCAATATAACCGGCACGGAAATCTGGAGGCAAAGAAGAAAGCGCTACTTCCTCTTCGGGCGGGATGAAATAATCAAGTCCTTTGCCATCGTTTTTCACATCAAACAGGCGGACTGCCTCCAGGTAACGGTCAACAATATGAACGGGTGGTAGCTTGTTAATCCGAAGGTTTACCAGGAGCCATTTTTCCCTGTTGAGTTTATTAAAACTGAAAGCAAATCTTCTTAGCCTGGATTTTACGATACGACTACGTAAATTATTATGCAGATCGATAACATAGTCAAAATTCTCCTCTTTTAGTCTGTCGGTAACTTCTGCCAGGACGTCACCAAGGATGTGCAGTTTATCAATATATGGATTTACCTGCAGAACCGGGGCAAACTGTTTTTTTGTGAGATAGTGTATCTCAGCACCTTCAACCTGCTCTTTCAGACAGCGTATTACAGGGGTCGTAAGCACTATATCACCAATTGAACTGAAACGGATTATTAAAAATTTAACCAACTTATTTTTTTATTTAGCTGAACTTTTACCTTAAAATTTAGATTTCGCAGCAAAGATAAAAAATGATTCAGGGATATCTCAGGAAAACATAACTTCAGGAAAGTGTTTATTGGCTGCTTTGAGGATTGTTTCTGTATTAATGCCGGGATCTTCTTCTGTAAGTCTGACTGTGGTTACTGTACGCCTATTATGCTTTTTAAGGCCGAATTTATAGGTTTTGTCGTAATATTCAAGGCAAATGCCGGCAGCACCCAGGAAATTGTTATTTTGAATGCTTTCTATGGCTAATTTGGTATTGTTACCCCCCATCCGCTTACTAATTTTAGCTAAGGATGAACAAAGCTGTTCTTTATCAAAGGATGCATATTCTTCTACAAGCCGGGCAGCCCTCATTTCTCTGGACATCTCAATTACCAAAGAGCTTGCACGATCCATTTGCTCGTATAATTCATCGGGGACGAATACTCTGCCTATTGATTTGCTCTCATCTTCAATCCATATTCGTTTTTGGGGATCAAATTGTAATATTTTCCCGAGTAATAAATTCTCGAATGCTTCGGTAGTAGGCTGCGGGGGTTGCCCGATTGCACCAAAAGCGGATCCCCTGTGATTGGCAAGACCTTCAAGATCGATAACCTGTTCTCCTGTCTCACTGAGCCGGGAAAGAAAATCTGTTTTGCCGCTTCCGGTCATTCCGCTGAGCACAATAAGATTCAAAGGTTCGGAAAGTTTCTGCCTGAGAAAACGCCGGTATGATTTATAGCCACCCGCCAGGGTAGATGTTTCAATCCCGGCAGTATTCAACAGCCAGGCCACACTGTTACTCCTCATACCTCCCCGCCAGCAATAAACAAGCACCCGGTCTTTTGTGCTCAGAGAACCGGCTGTTTTCACCATTGAAGACATTTTAGGGCCCACAAAATCCAGTCCTTTGAGAATTGCCTGTTCTTTGCTTATCCGGGTATAGGTGGTACCTACCTCTGCTCTTTCCTCATTACTGAAGAGCGGCATGGAAATCGCACCAGGAATGTGGCCACGCTCAAACTCGGCAGGAGAACGGACATCAATAACCGGATAGGTTTCACGAAGGGTAAGAAATTCTTTTGCAGTTAGTTGATCTGGCATTAAAATAATCGTATTTAGCGTTCAAGAAAATTATCAAGGAAACCGCTGCTTCCTTTGTTTGAGTTCTTACTGTATGGTGCTATTGCCTGGATAAGCTTACGTATAGGCATTGATTGCAGCCAGACTTTCCCTGTGCCTCTTAAGGTGGCAAGAAATAATCCTTCACCACCAAATACCATTGAACGAAGGCTGCCGGTTGTTTCCACATTAAAATCAATTGAAGGCTCAAAAGCAACAACACAACCGGTATCAATGCGAAGTGTTTCATTGTTCAATTGTCTTTCAATCACTGTTCCGCCGGCATGCACAAAGGCATAACCATCGCCATCCAGTTTTTGCAAGATGAAGCCTTCGCCACCGACCAGTCCGGAACCGAGTCGTTTGTTAAATACCATGGATAATTTTGTGCCCATTGCAGCACATAAAAAGCCATCTTTTTGTACAACCAGTTGTCCTCCCAGTGTTTTCAGGTCAATGGCAATAATCGTCCCCGGATAAGGAGCTGAAAATGCCACATGGCCTTTGCCGGGACGTTCGTTGGTAAAATGAGTGATAAAAAGAGATTCTCCGGTTAACAGACGTGATCCGGCTGAAAATATCTTTCCCAGCAGCCCCTGGTTCGGGTCAGAACCATCCCCCATTTTAACATCAAACCGGATACCGTCTTCCATATAAACCATTGCGCCGGCTTCAGCTATTACCGTTTCACCCTGATCCAACTCAACTTCAACGAGTTGAATATCGTCCCCAATAATTTTGTAATCAATCTCATGTGATTGCATAATCGTATTTTGTTTTTATGGTTTGCTGTTGATTAATTGTTTCTTTTTTAGCTATTTGTAATTCTTTCCGAAAACCTGCTGAGCAATATTTTTTTAACGGTCTCTACCCGTACCGGTTTGGTAATATAATCGTCCATTCCCATTGATAATGATTTCTGCTTGTCTTCGTTGTGAATATTGGCTGTCATTGCAATAATGGGAGTTTTATAACCTTTTGAGCGCAGATCAACAGTTGCCTGGTTTCCATCTTTTTCAGGCATCATGACATCCATAAAGATAATGTCATAATCAGAATTTGTGGCTTTTTCCACGGCTTCGTTTCCGTTGCGTGCCAGGTCAATTTCATAGCCCAGGTTCTTAAAAATTGTCTGGGCTACTTTCTGATTGATCAGATTATCTTCTGCCAGCAGAATGCGGATGTTTTTTCTCAACTTGCTCAGGTGCAGTTGTTTTTCATCTTTTACATGCTGAATGTTGGGAAAAGATTCCCGTATAATTGAAAATATCTCATCTGATTCGAAAGGTTGGATGAGGTAATAATCCACACCAAGTCGCTTACTTCGGGCATGATTGCCAAACTTATCATTCTGACTCACCATGATAACCGGGAAATGTTTTGTGATTTCCTTTTCATGCAATTTCTGAGCTACCGAAAAACCATCAAAAGTCTCTTTGTCAGTAATAACAATGAGATTGAAATTTGCTGGTGAACCTCCGGAATGACGGCGTATCATTTCAAGAGTTCCCTCCTGGAAGGATAATACATCGGCCCGGATGGAGAAACTTTTTAACATTTTAACCAGGTCTCCTTCATTCTGCCCGTCTTCATTTAGGATAATGGCGTTTATTTCATTATATCGGGTAATATTGTCGAAAACGAAATCTTTTTCAAGCCGTTCATTTGAAAATACTTCAATGGTAAAACAGACCCTCGTTCCCGGGTATTTTGAATTGTTTGAAATAGTAGAAGGGCTTTCAATCCAGATCTCACCATTCATTAGCTCCACAAGTTGTTTGGAGATGGTAGTACCGAGTCCTGAGCCTCCGTATTTCCGGGTGGTACTGCCATCGGCCTGCGAAAAGGAACCGAAAATGGTATCTAATTTCTCCTTAGGAATGCCAATACCGGTATCTTCTATGCAGAACTGAAGCGTCAGGTTACCTGAGTATGCTTCCATTAATTCAATATTTATCTGGATCTCTCCCGTGTGTGTGAATTTTATCGCGTTACTCAGCAGATTGGATATAACCTGCCTGAGCCTGAAGGG
>DASQZP010000801.1:0-8818 GCA_035638655.1 Bacteroidales bacterium | reverse complement strand
GGTAAAAGTTGTCTCCTAAACGCCTGGTGCTTAGGAGGAATTAAAAAATTTTGCAACAACGCAGTTATCGGACATTATGGACAGACACTATGGACAGACACTATTTAAAGGCTTTTTCCAGGAGACCGTCGCCCTGCAGTTTCAGCCGCTCAAAATATTCAGGAGTTGGTTTTCCCATTAAGCTGTCGGTATACATTTTTGCCAGGTACTGGCTCAGCATGAAACCCTGTCCCCGCAAGCCAAGGAATAATCCCTTCTCCGGATCTATGATCATGCGTGGTTCGATATAGTAACCGGCCCATACAGCCTGAAAACCTACTGAGGATAATTCAGGGATCCAGTCGACAAATATTTCAGAGACGATTTCAATAAACTCTTTTGAATTTATTTTCAGATTTTTACCTGTTTGCAGGTATTCGATGGCCGGGGAGGCACAGCCAATGATCTGACCTGTTTCTGCCAGTTGCTGTCCGTACACAGCCACGAAACCTTTGTAATTTCTCCGGTCGATCAGCATAGGAAGCGGAGAATTATTATGCCCCAGCATGGGCAGGCGCCTGGTAATAAAAGCCTGATGCTTAACCGGGAACAAGCCTGTTTCCAAACCAAGTTTACCGGCCATCTTTGCTCCTTCGGCGCCCAGGGCATTAACCAGTACAGGCGTTTCGTATTCGGTATAATCGCCGCGATGGCCCAGTGTGAGTATCCTGTACTCATCACCTTCTTTATAAACATCAATCACCCTGGTATCTTCCAGCACAATTCCGCCGTTTTCCTCACCGGTGGAGCGCAAGGCATCTACCACCTTCCCGGGAGAAGCCTGCCAGCAATTTTCTGTGATCAGGGCACTGAGGTATTTGTCCTGCCTGCCATTAAAAGCAGGAGATATCTCCTTTTCAAAATCAGACGGGTTAACCATTTTGCCTTTTTGCCAGGAAAGTGAATCTTTGAGCGATTGATGCATTGCTTCATCGTGGGAGAAAGTGACATAGCGGGTCGGATAAAAATCAATTTTATGTTTTCTGTCGAGTTCCCTGAAAAGATCAAGGTTATGGGAAGCAATATCTGAAAGTTCGGGCAGGGAAAACTGTGGGCGGCCACCGGCAATATTTCTCCAGGAGGCGCCATGCCCAAAGTTTGCCATCACAGGATTAAGTCCGGCTTCGGACATGTACCTGAAGAGGGCGCTGCCTCCCATTCCGCCGCCTGCAATAAATGATGCAACTTTCACCTTCTTTACAGGCGCTCCGCCCAGGGTAACAGGGATCACTCTCTCGTGCTCCTCATGAGGATAAAGCTCTCCCATTTCAAGCTGATTGGACAGGGGACCACGGGGGGTAGCCTCTCCCACCACGGCTTTGTCATACAGCTTAATACTTTGTTTTAAGCGCTTGATGCAACGCTTTCCGCGACATGCCCCCATCCCGAGGCGGGTGGTATGTTTGATCTCATCAACAGAGATAAATTTACGGTCGCCAATTGTCTTCAGCACATCATCCATCTTTACGTCATCGCAATGACAAATGTAACTTTCGGAATGAATGTGATTTGTATGAGGTTGCAGGACTAATGGCTCAGGATAATTGTCTTTCGCAATAAAGCCCCTTACATTCATGAGTGCTTCCCCTTCAATATCAACAGCATTTACCCTGGCGATATTCGTCTTCGTTTTCTTTTTAAGTATTTTCGCAATTACTCCTTCACCCAGCGTTTTTCCGTTGTTATCAACCAGGAATACTTCTTTTCCTTCCTCCACATCATATTCAACGGGCAGAAACAACTGGTTCCTCTTCAGATTATAGCCAAAAATGGCCAGCCCGGGGCACTGGTAAGTACATTCCATACAACCCGTACATTTATCGTAATCAATTTGAGGAACAGTACTGGTGGATGTTTTGGTGATGGCACCAAAGCGGCAGGCAAACTCGCAGGGGTTGCAGGCAAATCCATACAGGCAGTCGATAATCACAAAAGGTTTTTCGCTGCTTCTTTCCTGTGTGGGTTTGTAAGGCTCTTCTCTGACCCTGAAGGGATGCTGCTGGCTATCTATGTATTCCTTGGATACAGAAAGATAATGATTATAATCGTATCGTTTCCCCATGTTTTCGAGGATCTCCAGTGCAGCCTGCCGCCCTTTGAGTACAGCAGTGGTTCCCTCACCGATCCTTGTTGCATCTCCGGAACCAAAACAGTTACGTCCGAAAATTTCCCTTCCTTTTATCAGCAACGAATCATCCGGAACCAAACCTGTACAGATATTAATGGCATCAATTCCCAATATTTCCTGTTCCGTTCCTTTCACCGGCCTGAAGTTTTCACTGTCGGCGATCACCGCCCCGATGATGCCATCTTCATTCTGATTCGGAATCGCTTTCACCAGAATTTTTGATAACATCACGGGAATACCCAGTCGTCTTACACGGTTGGCCTGTACAGGAAATCCGCCTTCGTTAGGCATGGCTTCGATAATAGCCTTTACATTTGCCCCTGCCTGCATGAGCTGGTAAGAAGTAAGATAACCGATATTCCCAGCTCCAACTGTCAATACATTTTTTCCAAGTAATGTAAACTCCTGATTCATCATCTTCTGTATGACAGCTGCAGTATAAACACCCGGAAGATCATCATTTTCAAAAGCAGGCATAAAAGGGACTGCTCCTGTGGCTACAACCAGATAGTCACTTTCCACATAGAAAATTTCACCAGTTTTAATATTTTTTACGGCCAGTCTTTTCCCTTCAAGAATATCCCAGACAGTACTGTTGAGAAAGATCCCGTGTTCATCTTCTCCGGCTAAGGAAGCAGCAATATCATATCCGCGCATACCTCCGAATTTCTTTTCCTTTTCGAAGAAGAAAAACTGGTGTGTCTGCATCAGAAACTGCCCACCGGTTTTACTATTGTTATCAATCACAAGGCAATCAACTCCATGTTCCCGCAGGGCGGCACGTGCAGCCAGTCCTGAAGGGCCTGCACCGATAATGGCTACACTTGTTTTATAAACCGATGGGGAATTATGATGAACCGGAGCCTTGATACCTGGCTGGTAATCCTTTGGAATTTCTTTTACTTCTTTTACATTGTCAACAGGAGTAATACAAATCCTTTTAATTTCTCCATCCACAAGCATTTCGCAGGCCCCGCATTTACCAATACCACATTCAAGACTGCGGCTGCGGTTTTTAAGACTGTGACTGTGCACGGGATATCCGGCCTGATGAAGCGCTGCAGCAATGGTAAATCCCTTTTCGCCAACTACATCATGATCTTCAAAACTAAATGTAATATTTTCTTTCTTTGCAACATCCAGCACGGGATGTTTCTCTATTCTGAACATATTCAATCCTTTATGACTGATTATTACTGCTATTTAATATAGCTGATTTACCCTGAAAGGTACACAAAACAGGAAGGAAATTTTTATGACCTTTGTCAGTCTCAGGTATGATGTACAGCACATACAATCAGACAATCCGGAAATATGATGATATTCAGATAATTAAACATGTTCGTTAAGTATATAACACAAAACAGGGTGCCAATGACACCCTGTAATGGCCGGAAAACTATAGAATATTCCGGATGATAACTAAAATAAAAATTGTATTACTCTTCAAGCATAAATGGATAACGGTAATCCGTTGGTGCTACAAAGCTTTCCTTTATTGTCCGTGCCGAAGTCCAGCGCATGAGATTCAGTACAGAACCCGCTTTATCGTTGGTACCAGAGCCACGCGCGCCACCAAAGGGTTGACGACTGACAACAGAACCGGTAGGTTTGTCATTAATATAGAAATTACCGGCAGCCTGCACCAGTTTGTTGGTAGCCAGCCGGATGGCTTCGCGGTCGTTAGCGAAAATAGCGCCGGTCAATGCATAGATAGAGGTACGATCCAGTAAATCGATCGTTTCCTCATATTTATCATCTTCATAAAGATAAATTGTAATAACCGGACCGAATAACTCTTCATGCATGGTTACATAATCTGGATCAGAAGTAAGCAACACAGTTGGTTCAATGAAGTAACCTTTTGTTTTATCATAGTTACCACCGATCACTACTTCAATTTCGCTTGCTTTTTTAGCATTATCAATGTGCTGTGCAAGTTTATCGAAAGCAGCCTCATCGATTACCGCGTTTATAAAATTGCGGAAATCTTCAACACCGCCCATTTTGAAAGACCTGATGTCTTTAACAATCAACTCTTTAATATCAGACCAAAGACTTTTAGGGATATAAGCCCTTGAAGCAGCAGAACACTTTTGTCCCTGGTATTCGAAGGCACCACGGGAAATTGCGGTAGCAACTTGTTTCACATCAGCTGTAGGATGCACCATAATAAAATCCTTGCCACCCGTTTCACCAACAATTCTCGGATACGCTTTAAACTTATGAATATTGTACCCTATTGTTTTCCAGATGTTTTGGAATACCTCTGTAGATCCGGTATAATGAATACCAGCAAAATCGGGATGAGAAAATATTACTTCCCCGGCAGCCGGACCCGAAACAAACATCAGGTTAATGACGCCATCAGGCAATCCTGCCTTGCGGAAGACCTCCATGATTACATTTGCAGCATAAATTTGTGAATTGGAAGGTTTCCAGACAACCACATTGCCCATAATGGCAGGAGCCGAAGGAAGATTACCTGCAATAGCAGTAAAATTAAAAGGGGTGAGTGCAAAAACGAAGCCTTCCAGTGGACGGTATTCCATTCTGTTCCATTCACCCTGGGCAGAATCAGGCTGTTGAGCATATATGTCAGTCATATATTCTACATTAAACCTGAGAAAATCAATTAATTCACAGGCAGCATCAATTTCAGCCTGGTAGGCATTTTTTGACTGCCCGAGCATAGTAGCCGCGTTGATTTTAGCACGGTAGGGACCAGCCAGCAAATCGGCTGCTTTGAGAAAAATCGCTGCCCGGTCCTGCCAGGGTGTTTCCGCCCATTTCCTGCGTGCTGAAAGGGCTGCATCAATAGCCATGGTAACATGACTCTGGTCGCCTTTGTAATAATATCCCAGCAAATGAGCAAGGTCATGCGGGGGCCGAATGGCAACCTTCTTATCAGATTTAACTTCTTTTCCTCCAATAAACATTGGCACTTCAATCTCTTTCGACCGGGCTTCAGCAATTGCCTGCTTAAGAGCCTTGCGTTCCTCTGAACCCGGAGTGTACATATACTGCGGTTCATTACCGGCTATCGGAACACTAAAAAAACCATTTGACATAATTTGAATAATTTTTAGGGGTTAATTATTTTCACTGTTTTCATTCTGTTCAAATTTATTACTTCAATTCATACAGAAAAATGACATTTATTACTTTCAGATGGTATTGTACATCATATAGAAAAATTGCATCTAATTGATTTAGTGCTATTTAAATGTATATGTCTGAAAATACATGTTATTAAATATGTATGTATCCGGCAGATTTTTAATAAATAAACCTTTAACTTTCTGAAAGTTTAATAATTCTACTTTGACAGATTAAACCCAGACTTGATTTTTCGCCTTTTATGCCCCATCCCTAAAGGGTGAAAGCCGAAAAATCAACCTGTTCCCTTAAGGGTAAAAGGCAAATCGGGTTGATTTTGACAATTTTTTTAAATGTGTCAAAGTAGAAATAATCATCCTGTTTTTACAGGAGATACAATAAACTGTCACTACTTGTTCAATACTATAAAAAACATAAAATTACATGGAACTTACTACAGCATTTGGCATAAAAGAAGCATTTGAAAAAACGGGACTAAAAGAGTTAAACAGCGGTGCCTGTACTGGTACTAACTGGCTGGACACTGAGGGCGATATTATCGAATCATTCTCACCTAATGACGGAAAAGTTATCGGGCGTATCAAACAAGCAAGCAAAGATGATTATGAAAAGGTCATCGCTACAGCTGCCAACGCATTTAAAGTCTGGCGTGAGGTACCGGCCCCGAAAAGAGGGGAGATTGTCAGGCAAATTGGATTAGAATTGCGCGAATATAAAGAGTACCTGGGTAAAATTGTATCCCATGAGATGGGCAAGATTTACCAGGAGGGCCTTGGTGAAGTGCAGGAAATGATTGATATATGTGATTTCGCTGTAGGCCAGTCACGTATGCTTTACGGTATGACAACCCATTCTGAGCGAGAACAGCATCGGATGTATGAACAATACCATCCCCTGGGTATCGTCGGAGTTATTTCAGCATTTAACTTTCCTGTTGCTGTTTATGCATGGAATGCAATGCTTGCCCTGGTAGCCGGTGATGTAGTAGTATGGAAACCTTCTTCCAAAGTACTTTTAAATGCCATTGCAGTTCAGAATATTGTAGGCAGCGTCTTAAAGCGCAACAACCTGCCCGAGGGGATTCTGAACCTGGTGGCTGGCAGTTCAAGAAATATCGGAGACAATTTTTTGAATGATAAACGCATACCGTTAATCTCAGCTACGGGATCAACCCCAATGGGTAAAAGAGTCGGCCGCATTGTGGGAGAAAGACTTGGGAGAACCATTCTGGAGCTTGGCGGAAATAATGCCATCATTGTAACTAAAGATGCAGACATTGATATGGCAGTAAGGGCCACACTCTTTGGAGCAGTGGGCACTACCGGTCAACGCTGCACCTCAACCCGTCGTGTAATTATCCAGCAGGATGTTTATGATACTTTCACTGAAAAACTGGTGCATGCCTATAAACAGGTGACCGGTAGGGTCGGACATTCCCTTGATCCGGAAACACTGGTTGGTCCTATGATCGATAAAACTGAGGTGGAAGTAGTGCTTCACGCCATTGAAGAGGTAAAAAAAGAAGGCGGAAAAATTCTCTTTGGAGGAGAAAAGCTCAGCGGTAAAGGTTATGATTCTGACTGTTACATGGTACCGGCCATTGCTGAAGTTCAGAATCATTACAATATAGTACAGGAAGAAACATTCGGCCCCCTGCTCCATCTGATAAAGTATAATGAGCTTGATGAAGCCATTGAATATCATAATGATGTTCCGCAAGGATTATCTTCAGCCATTTTTTCACGAAATCTTATCGAAACAGAGCGCTTTCTTTCAGGAACCGGTTCAGATTGCGGCATAGCCAACGTTAATATCGGAACTTCCGGGGCAGAGATTGGTGGTGCCTTTGGTGGTGAGAAAGATACCGGCGGCGGACGCGAATCAGGTTCTGACGCATGGAAAAGCTACATGAGACGCCAGACAAACACCATCAACTACGGAACAAGTCTGCCTCTCGCGCAAGGAATAAAATTCGACATCTGATTTTACTATTCATATACCCCTAATCTACTATCTATTCCAATCCCTGTAATGCTTTAAAAAGCCTACAGGGATTTTTTTACTTTTTCGCTGAATATTTTTTACATTTGCTTAGTAATATTTATGCCTTTAACATGAAAAAGCGGTCAGAAAAGATATTCGAAATTCTTAAAAACAAATATGTGCTGGCACTTATTATTTTTATTGTATGGGTATCGGTTTTTGACACCAATAATCTTATCGACCGTTTTCAGATGATCTGGGATCGTAACCAGCTTACCAAAGATAAAAATTATTACCAGGAACGTATTGAGCAGGATACCAAACGCCTGAAGGAATTAAAAACCAATAACGAAAATCTTGAGAAATTCGCCCGTGAGCAATACCTCATGAAAAAAGATGATGAAGATATTTTTGTTATTGTTGAAGAAGATAAATAGTGTCAGACCATAATGTCCGATAACTGGACTTTATTGACAAACTCTAAATAATCCCTAATATCCCATTTAAAGATTAATTTTCCTTTCTGAACCGAACCAAATATCCGGGTTGTTGTTTATTATGGTAATTATTTATAATCATTACAAATAATAAAACCGGGAAATTTATGAGAAAAAATACATTTATATATACAGCTACAGTAATCATGCTGACTGGCATGGTTTCCTGCAACCAGGGCCCCGCAGGAAAGAAGATTCAATCGTCAGAAAGTCAGGATACAACTTCTGTTTCAGCAAAATATGAAAAACATCAGGCAGATACCCTGGCCAGTATCATCGAATGGACCGGCAGCAAGCCCGCCGGGGAGCACCATGGCACTATCAATGTAAAAAAAGGATATCTGCTAAGCAGTCATGATTCCATAACTGGTGGTGAATTTGTAATTAACATGGAAAGTATCAGGGATACTGACCTTACCGATCCTGATATGAATACAAAGCTGGTCGGCCATCTGAAATCTCCTGATTTTTTTAATGTAGATTCATTCCCCACTGCCCGCTTTGTTATTACCAAAGCAATAAAGACTGATACCTTAACCCCGGTTCCCGGCGGGATAGCTCCAAATTATCTGGTAAGCGGGAATCTTACCTTAAAGGATATCACCCGAAATGTTACATTCAGAGCCCGGGTGGATACATCCGGTAATAAGATAAAAGCCCGGACTGAAAAATTTGTAATCGATCGTTCCGAATGGAATGTCCGGTATGGTTCACGCACATTTTTCGACAATTTGAAAGATAAATATGTTAATGATGGGATTGCATTGCAGATAAAGCTAGAAACCCGATAATACAAATATTTGTTCAGAAGGTGTCTTTTTCAAATCTCTTGTTTGATCAGAAATCATAAAAATTTATATTGATGAAAGCTTCGGGATTGCTTCAATAAATTTAGAATTCCGGAATATTGAATGTAAATTAGAGGTTTTATTAATCGTTTGTTCAGCCGGTTCACTAATCCGGATTGAATTAGTATTTATTTCTACTTTGACAGATTAAAGCCAGACTTGATTTTATGCTATTTCTTACCCCGTCCCTAAAGGGTGAAAGC
>DASQZP010000800.1:0-6798 GCA_035638655.1 Bacteroidales bacterium | reverse complement strand
CCATCCGGACCTTGTAGAGGCCCAATAATTGTAGTAACCTGATATCATAAAGAAAAAAGGGCCTTGTAGAGGCCCTATAAATTTCATCATTGGTTTAAACAACTCTTTATTCTTACTGTTTATGTGATAGCTTAACCTTGTTGTGAGAGCTTCTTTCCCACCGGGGAATAAGATAAGCAGCTGTTACTTTACTAAAATACAGATTCCATGACTGATCAACCCAAACAGAAAACTTCCATTGCCTTTTTTGATACCAAACCTTACGACCGGGAAATATTTAACCAGGTAAATGAACAGTATGGTTTTGAAATTAAATATTTCAAATTTCACATAACACCGGATAATGCAGTGCTGGCTCAGGGATATGATGCCATTTGTGCTTTTGTAAATGATGTAATTTCAGCAGAGGTCATTGATAAACTCAACGATTACGGGGTAAAATTAATTGCTCTTCGCAGCGCCGGCTATAACAATGTTGATTTTAAGGCAGCGCATGGTAAAGTTCATGTAGTGCGTGTTCCGGCCTATTCCCCCCATGCCATAGCCGAACATACCGTGGCGTTGATGCTTTCGCTTAACAGAAAGATCCACCGCGCCTATTTCCGCACCCGTGATGCCAATTTTTCCCTGCACGGTTTGATGGGATTTGATATGTACAAAAAAACTGCAGGCATAATCGGAACAGGCAGGATAGGAAAAGCGCTGATCCAGATACTGCGGGGATTTGGAATGAATGTGCTGGCCTTTGATGTTTATCCCGATCAGGATTTCGCGTCACAAAATGGCATCTCCTATGTTCCCATAGATGAACTCTTTCGCGAATCCGATATCATTTCACTCAATTGTCCCCTGACGAAGGAAACGGAATACCTGATCGACAGCGAAGCAATCGGAAAAATGAAAGATGGCGTGATGCTGGTGAATACCGGCAGGGGTAAACTAATCAAAACACAGGACCTGATTGATGCACTAAAAACCAGCAAAATCGGATCGGCCGGCCTGGATGTCTATGAGGAAGAAAGCGAGTATTTTTTTGAAGATCTTTCAGATACAGTGGTCACAGATGACGTGCTGGCAAGGCTGCTTTCTTTTAACAATGTGATCATTACCTCTCATCAAGGATTTTTTACCCGGGAAGCCATGCAGAATATTGCAGGGACCACCCTGCAGAATATTCATGATTATTTCTTCTCTGATGAGACAGTCGCTAATGAGATTTGCTATAAATGTTTGAAAGGATCCGATGAATGCCTGAAAAAACAAGGGAAACGATGTTTTTAACGAATTTGTTTTTGTAAAAATACTTAAATGATAAAAAGACCGTTACATAGTTGGAATCCCTGAAAAACTGCTGCTTAGCATTAATTTTTCAGAGAACTTTTTAATAAAATTTATGTTTTATGATAACAGGTTTTAAATTAGTTTTATATAACTATTCCTAACAGCCTTTAGTCTGTAATGGCCAACCAGAAAACATAAAACAGTTTTATTGAGATGACACAGATCATTTTTGTTTTTACTAACATCATATATCTTTGGCATAAATATTGGTTTGTATTAGCACGCAACCTGAAAAACAATTCAGGCATCTAAAAGAAAACAGAGAAAAACAGAGAGAAGGCATAGAAAATGAAATTCAGATTATTACTTATATTGACAATTTTTGTGGGAAGCATGATCAGCGGATGTGAATCAGATTCCAGCAATACAGATCACCAGAGCGGTACATCAAAAACAGCCATCACACTTGATTCCAAATCATACCAGGATGCAGTATACAACCGGCCGGGAGGCAACGGAGCCTCTTTCACCATTTCAAAAGTGCGTCGCGACGGCAACATGCTGAAGATCGATGTTACTTACCAGGGAGGATGTAAAATTCATTCCTTTAAATTAAAATGGGACGGGATAGCACTTTTTACTGACCCACCCACCATTCCTTTAATTCTTACCCACCAGTCAAACGGTGATGAATGTACTGACAAAGTAAATGAAACACTCTATTTTGATTTAACAAAACTGACCTCAAACCAGGATTTGTTAAATAAGGCAGTAATTGTGGTGCAGAACGGCACATCGATGGATGAGAAAGCTGAAGAAAATGAAACAGTAAGTGTTTCATCTGATCCTTTTTAGGTGAAAATCTAAAACGGATTATTGATTTAATAGTTAATTTAGGGTTCCCAAAGCCTTGCTGTTACAGCAGGGCTTTGGTTTTTTAGCTGAGTGAATGAAGAATGCTCATTGGTTGAAAGGTCATTTTTTACTCCGGCCTTTGAGCGTTTTGTATGATTTTATAAAAAAAGAGGCAGTTCATTAAATGACTGCCTCTTTTTTTATTGATGTAATTATTATATCAAATAATTCCCTGATCAAGCATTGCATTCGCTACTTTAAGGAAACCGGCAATATTGGCACCCTTTACATAGTCAACATACCCGTCAGGATTTGTTCCGTTTTCAACACAGGCTGAATGAATACTGCTCATGATATGATGCAGGCGGCTGTCTACTTCTTCCCTCGACCAGTTGATCTTCATGGAGTTTTGCGCCATTTCCAGTCCGGAAGTAGCCACACCTCCAGCGTTGGCGGCCTTACCCGGGGCAAAGAGTATCTTATGCTCCTGGAACAGTTCAACAGCTTCCGGTGTGCAAGGCATATTAGCAGCTTCGCAAACACAGATACAACCATTGTTAATCAGCTTTTGTGCATCTTCCTTGTTCAACTCATTTTGTGTGGCGCAAGGCAGTGCAATATCGCACTTTACTTCCCAGGGATGTTTGCCCTGATGGAATTCAGCTGAAGGGAATTCATAGGAGAACGGACGAACAATGTCTTCGTTGGTTGCTCTCAGTTCGAGCATGTAATCAATCTTTTCTCCGGATATACCTTCGGGGTCAAATACATATCCATCAGGACCGGAAAGGGTCACGACTTTTGCGCCCAATTCAGTGGCCTTTTTGGCAGCACCCCAGGCAACATTTCCAAACCCAGAGATAGCAACTGTTTTGCCCTCAAAAGTTTCTCCTTTGGTAGCCAGCATTTCTTTTGCAAAATACACATTGCCAAAACCTGTAGCTTCCGGACGGATCAAACTACCTCCCCAGTTGAGTCCCTTACCGGTTAGTACGCCTGTGTTTTCATGTGCGAGCTTGCGGTACATCCCGTACAAATAGCCAATCTCACGACCACCCACACCAATATCTCCTGCCGGAACATCAGTAGAAGGGCCAATCAGCCTCCATAATTCAAGCATAAACGCCTGACAAAAACGCATGATCTCAGCGTTGGATTTTCCTTTAGGATCAAAGTCAGAACCCCCTTTTGCACCACCCATCGGCAGTGTGGTCAGGCTGTTTTTGAAAATCTGCTCAAAGCCCAGGAATTTTAAAATACTCAGGTTAACACTCGGGTGGAAACGCAGTCCTCCTTTATAAGGGCCAATGGCATTGTTGAACTGAACACGGTAACCACGATTTACATGGATCTTACCCTCATCGTCTGTCCAGGGTACCTTAAAGGTCAGTACACGGTCGGGCTCAATAATCCTTCCTACGATATTGGCTGATTCAAACTGGGGGTTGTCATTGTACACCTCTTCGATCGATTCAAGTACTTCTCTTACAGCCTGGTGATATTCAACTTCACCGGGATACTTCTTAATCAGATCATTCATTATCTGGTCTACATTCATATCTGGTAATTTTTTAAATGTGTGAATTAATGCGGTTCTTTTACCGCGCTCTTTTTTTATTGACACGGTAAATTTACAGTTTTAAAGAAGAATAAAAATTGTTATATAACAGACTGTCACATGATTTTACTCATGTTTGAAGGGTATCTTTTAGACTGAAAATTAATCGAAAGTATTGCTGAAATACACTTATTTGAATTTTAACTATTCTGTTTATCCGGTAATTGTTTTTTACAATTTTCATGTTGTTGTGACAACATAATTTATTAATGAAGCACGCAGTAGATGATGTGTTTGAAATTTTACCCAACCATTCCGGATTTCCGTAGTAATAAATAATAGAAAAGTTATAAAATACATGTAACCAAAAATTTTATTCGCCGTAAATTATTCGTGTGGCACGAATATTGTTATTTCAAAAACAGAAATTAGCGTTTATAAGTAGTTTAAGTTAGTAGTTTTGGTTTAGTTAGTAAAAAAAGGCCGGTTTTTAAGCCGGCCTTTTTTAATGCTTTATTCTAAAATCAGCGCAAGAGTGAAATAATCGGTTTACCGCTTGCTGCATTAGGGAATGAGATCCTCAGCAGTGAGGACAGGGTAGGCGCAATACCGGTCATTGAAACAGGTTCGTTGATCTCACTGCGTTTGATTTTCCATCCATACCAGATCAACGGCACATGCGTATCATAGTTATAGGGTGAGTTATTCTTGGTAGCATACTCAGTTTTCTCTATCCATCCGGGTTCAAGGTTGATCATTACATCTCCCGAGCGGTTCTGATTGAAACTGTTTTGCATCTGTTCAAAAATACCCCTTGTAAAATCAATTTCCGATAAAGTAGTTGAGGTAACAGTATTGGCTACACCGGTAAATTGAAGTAAAAACCTTGCTACGGTGTTTTGTATCTCCTCAAGAGGAATCTTTGAGTCTTCAATAAGTTGCCTGTTCAGGTAGATCTGCTGGTTGTCATAAGATTTGATCCAGTTGCCATGCCCGTATACAATGTTCAGATAACTGATGAGCAAAGCTGTAGCCTGGTTGTAATTGAAGTAACCAGCGGGTATGCGAACATCCTTCATATAAGCAGGAATCTGGGAAATACCGTGGTCGGAGGTAAGATAAACAAGTACATTTTCTTTTCCCAAATGGTCGTCAATAAACGAAAGGAAATGGGCCAGTTCTGCATCCAGTCTGAGATAAGCATCCATCAGTTCAACTGAAGTTAAACCAAATTCTTTGCTGATAATACCTGGAGAAGCAAAACCAATCTGCAATACGTCAGTATACTTGTCCATGCCCAGACTGTCTTCAATAATTGCATCAATCGCAAAATCCTTTGTAAGATTTATCGAAAAAGGTGTAGATGTCAGCAATGCATAATTTCTTTTCTTCCGGCTGATGGTGCTCATGGCTTTAAGATCATAGGGAAAATGATTCTGTCCTTCCAGCCCGGTCTCGTATTTGTTTGTATCAGCGAGTCCCTCGGTATACTGATCGGGAGGTAGCAAGGGCTCCCAGGTACGGTCCAGATAAGTATCTGCCAGCTTTTTTTCGTTGAATGTTTTTACCCAGTCGGGTAATGTTTCCATGTAGTAACTGCTCGACATCCAGGTGCCTGTTACGGGATCATACCAGTATGCTTCACTTGCAGTGTGGCCTGCGCCGAATACGGCCGCTTCAGGGAAAGTACCGATGCCTACTATCTTTGATTTGAAATTTGTAGCCAGACTCAACTCATCAGTAAAAGTTGAGGCTACCAGGTTTTTGGGTGAATGGTGACCGTCTTCATAACTGCCTCCAATCGGATTTGCATCCTGGTCCCAGGTACTGCTTACTTTTCTGTCTTTAAGTCGTACATACCACTCGTCACTTACAATTCCATGGGTAGAAGGATTGCTTCCTGTCATGATGGTGGCATATCCGGGGGATGTTTGGGTAAACATGTAATTATACCGGGCATTGCTGCAAAATGTACCTTCATTTATTAATCGTTTAAATCCCCCATCGCCAAATTTATCCCAGAACCGGTATATGTAATCGAAACGCATCTGCTCGACGACAATACCAATTACCAGCCGGGGTTTCTCTGAGGGGATGCGTTGATGGTCCTGCGCATACAAGGTGGTTGCTAAAATTAAACTTGTAGTAAACAATAAAATCCGGCGTCTCATTCCTTATCTTTTTTAGAATTCTACATTTCTTATGTGAAAATACTTTATCCTCACAAAAATAGATTTTTCAGTTAAAACTGGTGAAGCTTTTTACAAAACCAGTTTCATTTAAAACAACGATATGCTGCAAAAATTATAATTAAGTTCATTTTTTTATTTCAGGAAACAGCAGGTAAGGGGAAGGAGGGTACGACCTATTTATCCTTGATCATTCTGAAGGAATGCTTTCCTGATTCATCTGTGACTTCAAGTAAGTAGATCCCGGGAGGAAGATCACTGGTGTAAATATTCCCCTTATGGCTAAGTTGTTTGCGCTTAGTACCGCTGGTTGTATATAAGGTGATGTATTTAACATTGGTTTCTTTTGGGGTCGTGATGTGTATAATATTGTTGAAAGGATTGGGCCATATATTATATAGCGGCTCTTTCTTTTCAGGATTTATACCACTTCTAACCGGAGCAAGCGAAACATCAAGGCGGGTGCATGAATCTCTGTTTACTATAACGCCCTGAATTTTTCTGGTCTGATAGCCCCGGGCAGAAATTTCAAAAGTATAGGTGCCTGTTTGTAGCAGGCGGTAGTAGTCACCAAAATCTTTTCGTGAATATATTTCGGAGCTGTCTTTGTCGTATCCGGGTATACTGATCATTGCCTTTACCGGTTTATTGGTCTGTGAATCTGTAATTTTTCCACGGACACCATACAGTGCATTCTCCATAAAATGAATGAGGGAGCGTTTGTTATATTCCCACAGATTTGGCAGGAAAGAGGGATCGGGAATAAAAGTATTGGAAAGCTCGATGGTAACTTCACGGCCATGAAGATAATAATTCACATAATCCTGTCTGCCGCCGCTTACCGGATACCAGTCGTAGCCTTTAATAATTCCCCGGTCAAACATTGGAGAGGTAAAATAATTTGTTCCAAATACA
>DASQZP010000799.1:0-2046 GCA_035638655.1 Bacteroidales bacterium | reverse complement strand
TGTTCCATATTGGCCCATAAACCTGTCTGGATCCATCCAAACGCGGACCCCAGGATCCATTCTCAATATAGGTTTGATTTCCATTCCATCCCTGACCAAACTCATTTTGCAATTCAGGAAATACTGAAACCTGTCGCAATTTAACGCCACCATTATATTGAACAGTGAAATTTTTGCCATCTCCTTTTTGTCCTTTTTTGGTTGTAATAACAATAACACCATTCGAAGCACGGCTACCATATAAAGCTGTCGCAGCAGCTCCTTTCAGAACCGTCATTGATTCAATGTCATTAGATGGAATATTAGTAATACCTCCCGCGGAGATTGCATGCCCGGAGGTTTCAATTGTAGTGGTTTGTAAGGGAACTCCGTCAATAACATATAATGGCTCGTTACTACCGTTTATTGAACCAAAACCACGGATCGTTACAGTTGAGGCAGAACCAGGGTCAGAAGAAGGAGAAGAAACCTGCAATCCGGCTACTTTCCCTGACAATGAATTCATAACATTTGTTTGACGATCCTTCACCAATTCGTCATTTGACACTGTTGTAGCAGCATATCCCAGGGTTTTTTCAGAACGCTTAATACCCATTGCTGTAACAACAACTTCATCCAAACCAACTAATTCAGGATCCAGAATAACATCAATTGTAGTCTGCCCATTGATCGCAATCTCTTCCTTAATGTAACCAACAGAACTGAAAACAAGCGTTTGTGCATTCTGAGGAACATTTAATGAATACTTACCGTTAATATCTGTAGAGGTACCAGTTGTTGTTCCCTTTACTACTACAGATACGCCGGGCAATGGCTCCCTGGTATCCGAACCGGATACAGTACCAGTAATCTGTATATCTTGTGCCTGAAGTGACCATCCACTCATTAGCACCAGAAATACAAGCAAGATTTTAAATCTTTTCATAAATAGAAATTTTAGGTTTATAAATAGTTAAACAATCGTAAAACAAGTACCAAATCTATAAAATTTTTTATTTAAAAAAAATATCGCGTAAAATTTAATGAGTAAATTATCTCCAACTAAACATGCAATAATATTGGGGTCTGCTAAATATAACACAACATATACTCATTATTAATTATAAATAATAAGGGGTAAATGAAATTTTTAATATAAATATTCACACTACCCTCAAATTATTACATAAAATTTATTTAAACCCACTTAAATATGTTAATAAACTATAGATTCAGTAATAACCTGAATAATATTTATGATCAACTGCATATCAGATAACTAAACAGGGAAAATTAGATTTATAATTAATTAAAAAAATACGACATGTATGTTAAGCAACACGCCAGCGTAGTTTTTCCGGTATCTTTATGGTTTTAAAAACAAAAAACATGAAAAAAATCTATTTATAACAGATAAAAATAGACTAACGCTATATTATTTCTTGCAGGAAAATAATTCATTCTCTGTAATGACTACAAATAATACAAAAAGGCTGCCCGGAATACGGGCAACCTTTAAACGGTAGAAAAAATTTGTAATAGCTAGAATTTGTAACTTATTTCAAGATATGAATCCTCAAGTACCCCTTGTGGTTTAAATACAGAAACTTTCATAATACCATATACATAGTTACCATCACCACGTTTTGTTCTGTATAAGAAGACATCTCCATCATTAACATCAGAAACAACGGATACTGCATTCGTGAAATCAGCTGTTTGAACAAAATTGATGTCACCGTAATCATAGTCATCTGAAGTACCAGCAATAAATTCAGCATTGTTGGTGGATTCAAATCCAACTTCCACAGGGCCACCAACCAGGGGATAAGAAGCAATAAACCGGATATCAGCAGAATCACCGAATTCTGCAGTTGACTTCACATAACGGTTTTCAATCAAATCATAAGCCTGATTGGTTGTAGTATCCAGCATAAAGCCAGCCTCATTCATAAAAGAATAGGGATTTACCATTATTTTAGCTACTTTGGCTTGTGTTTTTGTACCCGCAGTACCAGTGACTTTAACAAAAATGGTATCTCCGATGGCATAATCAGACCCCATGAT
>DASQZP010000798.1:0-3382 GCA_035638655.1 Bacteroidales bacterium | reverse complement strand
TCGCTCTGCCCCCTTTACTCCCTCACACTATCTCACGCTCAGGCTGGTCGTGAGATCGCTTCGCTAAGTTCCCCTAAAGGGGGGCTCCGCACCGTTTAAGTATACAGTTCCGGTTACAATTGCGGGCTGACCCCTTTAGGGTAAGGGGGCAAATTCTGATTTTCAGTTTTACATAATGAAGTACTTTTCGAAGTGCACTCATAACTAAATTTATAAATTAGGAACATAATCCGATAATCATATTAAATAATTTGTGTTTTGGGAATATCATCTTCACAATTTTTTTATCTTGTATAGTTTTTAGAGATTCTTTCGACCGAACAGATAACTAATAATATTAAAATCAAAAAAACACTATGAAGAAACTGGTCTATTTTCTTTCTATCTTCGCGCTGATTGGCTGTCAGCAAAAAGCCACCGAGACACTTGAACTGCCCTCACTGATCAGTCAGGGTATGATACTGGAACAACAATCTGAAGTTACACTCTGGGGTAAATCGGCAGCCGGTGCCACGGTACAGATCAAAGGTAGCTGGGGAGAAAGCAGTTCAGCTGTTGCTGATGCAACAGGGAACTGGCATGCACAATTGAAAACTGCTAAAGCAGGGGGACCCTACAAGGTTACTATTTCCACAAAAGATACCACTGTATCGCTGGGCAATGTATTACTCGGTGAAGTATGGTTATGTTCCGGACAGTCGAATATGGAAATGCCGTTGCAGGGCTGGCCCGCGGACACAATAAACTATGCAAAAAAGGAAGTCCGGGAAGCAGATTATCCTCAAATACATTTATTTACAGTACCCAGGGCCATGTCCTTCATGCCAGTTGACAGTTGTGGTGGCAGCTGGGCCGAATGCACTCCGGAGACAGCAAAAACCTTCAGCGCTTCAGCTTATTTTTTCGGTCGTGCGCTCTACAAAGAGCTGAATGTACCGATCGGGTTGATCCATAGCAGCTGGGGCGGCACACCGGCCGAATCGTGGACCACACAGAAATACCTGAAAAAGATTCCGGCTTACAGCAACATTGTTGATTCCCTGCAACAAGCAGAAAAGCAATATAATGCGCTGATGAACTGGATTTCTTCCCTTCCCTCAGTTCCCATGCCGGAAGGAGAGGATTATACAAGACTCAACCTGGATGATGAGCAATATGCAGCACCGGATTTAAACGACAGTGTGTGGGCAACCATGAAACTGCCCTCCTTATGGGAAGGGGCAGGATTACCCGATTTCGATGGTATTGTATGGTTCAGGAAGACCATTGAGCTACCGGCATCGATGGCAGGCAAAGGTGCAACACTCCATCTTGGTGCCATTGATGACATGGATGCTACATATGTAAATGGCCAACAGGTAGGTGCAATGGAAAAAACAGGCTTATGGCAGAGTCCCCGGGATTACGAGATACCTGAAGGCTTGCTGAAAGAAGGAAAGAATGTAATAGCTGTCCGGGTGATTGACAATGCCGGTGGCGGCGGCTTGTATGACATGAAAGGCCTCTGGCTGACAGACAATAACGGCAAAAAAATTGATCTGAACGGATCATGGAAATACCAGCCTGAAGCTGAACTGATAAACAATACCTTTTATGTATTTGGCAAAAGCGATAAATCCTACAGCAGCATGCCAAAACTGCCAGTACCTTTAAGCCCGTACACACCATCGGTATTATATAATGCGATGATCAACCCGCTCGTTCCCTACACCATTAAAGGTACCATCTGGTATCAGGGAGAATCGAATGTCGGGAAAGCCTGGGAATACAGAACACTGTTCCCTGCTATGATCAAGAGCTGGCGTGAGGTTTGGAACGAAGGAGATTTTCCTTTCTATTATGTACAAATTGCACCTTTCAACTACGGAGAAAAGATGCCCAGCGCTGCAGCCGAATTGCGGGAAGCCCAGCTTAAGACGCTCAGTCTTCCCAATACAGGTATGGTAGTTACCACTGATATTGGCAGTCCGCTGACCATTCATCCCGGTAATAAACAGGAGGTTGGCCGCAGACTGGCTCTCTGGGCCCTTGCAAAAGATTACGGATACGATTCACTGGTGTATTCAGGACCACTGTACGATACCATCAGTATGGAAGGAAATGCAATGATTGTTCACTTCACCCATGTGGATGGCGGACTGGTAGCCAAAGGACCTCTCACTTATTTTGAAATTGCAGGAAAAGATAAGGTTTATTTCCCGGCTAATGCAGAAATACAGGGTGAGACTGTCAAAGTTTGGTCTGATCAGGTGAAAAATCCTGTTGCCGTACGTTTTGGATGGAGAGATACAGCTGAGCCTAACCTGTTTAACAAAGCAGGCCTTCCCGCCTCTCCTTTCCGCTCGGACGACTGGAAGAGACTGACTCAACAAGGTGATTAAAAATGAAATTTGAAATCAGAATAAACGGGTTAATACGATGTTTTAACCCGTTTTTTTATTCAAAACTATTGGTATCCTGCGGCTGATAAACAAATTTAATCTTTACTTCAGCATAACCGGTGGAAGGATCTGAATCAGGGATGGTAACATTTTCAATCAGTAATTTGGCATAATGATCCGAATAACTCTTGTACAGGATCACCTGATTGGCTTGCAACGTCTGGATAAAATCAACCCAGACCGTATCATCAGCTACTTTATACTCATCAAAAAAAGTTTGGGCTTCTGATGCACTTGCAAAATTGCCAAGTATAACAAACGGTTCAAAATTCAGCTGATCGCTGTTGAGTGATATTCCTGTTTTCACCCCCCGCGCATCAGTTTTGGCAGTTGCAACCAGATCAGCTTTTTCAGGTGGGTAGTTTACAAAATCACCTTTGGAAAACGAATACGCTTTTGAGAAATAAGTCTGATTGTTAAAATACAGTTTGGTACTCAGGGTTATTTCCCCTGTTTTCCGGGGCCCTGTATCTTTATTTTTACTGCATGAAAAAGCAGAAAAAATCAGAATAGAAAATATGGCTAACTGTTTCATGGCTTTAAAATTAAAAAACAAAACCTGGCAGAGAGATTAGAAAGCAGCCATCAACAGATCGATATCCTTTGATGGGATGCCAAAATGTTCGCCGATGTAACGATTTGTTAATAAACCATTGTAGATATATACGCCATGCCGGACCCCAAGATCTTCTTTTAACATCTTTTGTACGCCACCCATATTGGCAATATCAATCAACAAAGGACTGAGCACATTACTAAGGGCGATAGAAGCGGTGCGCGAAACCCGGGAAGGCAGATTGGTGACACTGTAATGAATTACGCCATGTTTAATGAAAACAGGATCATTCTGAGCCCGGTATTCGGATGTTTCCACACAACCACCCTGGTCAATACTGATATCAATGATTACAGTTCCTTTTTTCATATTCATCACCATCTCT
>DASQZP010000797.1:0-11783 GCA_035638655.1 Bacteroidales bacterium | reverse complement strand
AGGAACACTGCGGTTGGTAAAAGCACTCCAGTAATTACCAATAGTACAATGGGTAAAGCTGTATGACCCGCCACGCCATATACCCAGGGCATAAGAACCGCAATTGGCAATCACCAGATTTTCAGCCTTAATTTGTGCTCCAAAAGCATAAATACCAATTGTAGAAATATTTTTTATTGTTGAATTTGTGATGGTCAGATCCGGATAATGATAGTCGTTGTAAAGCCCGATTTGCATTCCCAGTGTCCCATTCTTTATTACGGTGTGATTCATGGTGTTATCCTGGCTACCCGGGGCAAAAGCCAGTAAACCCCACTGGCCGGGCAGTTCATTATACAGATCCTCCAGCCTGTCGCCCTGGAAAACAACTTCATTGTCTTTTTCTCCGTTTACATGCAGGGTTCCGCCTACATAAAAGATGGCATTCTTATGAAGATAGATTTGGGTACCGGCCTCAATGGTAAGTGTCTCCAGTGAGTCAACTGCAAGGTAATCGTAAATAAGATAGGGCTTGTCAGCTGTCCAGGTTTGTGTTCCGATAATGGCTTTTTTGAAGAGATGTACATCCTGTCCGTATGCAACAACATCAATATCCTGCTGGTGCCCGTTTGTATTGAAAATTATTGAATCCTGAATCACCATTGGCTGGTTCTGTCCGGTTGGATTAACAGTAACTTCTATAAAAATGTATAAACTGTCCTTTGCAGGTATTTCAATATCAGAGGCTTTAATTCCCTCAATCCCGTCTATATTCAGTCTGAATCCGGTTGAGTTTCCCCTACCCAGCCTGATGGAAGAAATTTTTAAAGGTTGATTATAATGATTGTAAACCCTTAATTGTTTGGTGGTTGAGCCAAAAGTGGAAAAAATAGTATCAAACATTACAGTATCTGCAGAAAAATTCAGTGAAACGTTGGTATCGGTAAGAAAGTTCTGTTTATTGCAGGAAGCAACAAGTAAAATCAGGATTAACCAGGAAAATAATGTCTGTAATGCTTTTTTCATAATAGCTTAAAATTCGGCAAAATGTAAATTTGTGACCAACAAATTTACATTTTTAGCCGGAAGCGGGTTACTATTCTTAGTTGAAACGAGAAAAGAATCACAATATTTTGCAGTGGAGGTTATGAAAACAACTATTTATAAATACTTTACGGAACAAGAAGCTTGTTAATTCTCAGGGCCTTTTCACTGAAAGGTCGGAAGCAGATCCGGAATATTTTTCAGGTGACATTCTGAATTTTATGATACCGTTCCTTAAGTATATTATTAACTGTATCCATGAGTCTGGAACTGCTGATAGGTTTACCAAGATACGCATCACAACCTGACCGGAAACAGATGTCTTTATCATAGTCTCTGATAAAAGCGGTCTCTGCAATTACAGGAATGGACGGACGGTATTTTTTTATAAGATGAGAGCCGTCCAGACCAGATATGCCGGGTAGTTTAATATCCATAAAGACGATATCCGGTTCATTGTTTTTCAGGCAGTAGACAAAACCGTCTACCGCATTGTTTACCCAGACTGACTTGATACCTGACAGGCGCAGCACCTCTTTAAGATAATAATATCCTGCGTAATCATCTTCAATGATTAATGCTGTTAATTCATGGCCTTCCATCGCAGCTATTTGTAAGAAATATTGCTTTTTTCATTTCAGTCTGTAATAATATGAATTTTAGTTTTTATAGACAAAGAATAGGAGGTCATTTTATCAACAACGCAGTTATCGGACATTATGGACAGACACTAATTAATTTATACTTTGAATTCCATATCCGAAAATCTGTGTTTATTCCTTATAAAGTAATCCAAAACCAGGCTTTTTGAATATACACCAGTCAATTTTTTTTTATTCAGTGGGGCAGAATTTGAACGAATTACGTCTTTGTTGATTACCGCTTTGTAAAAGTGTATGTGTGCTTTGAAAACGGCAGAAAATTCTTTTATTGAACCTTTAGAAAGGAACATCAATGCACTGATGCCGTCCAGAACCAGCCTGGTAAAAATCATTAACTGCAGCCATGGTTTTGGCAGGTTTTTATAAATCAAAAAAAGATTGTTTCTGAAATTCAGGTAGGTTTTCCTTGGATTGGTTTTTGGTAACGTTCCTCCGCCGACATGATAAACAGTGGAGTGGGGGGTGTACCAGATTTTATGGTCCATATTTTTTAAGCGCCAGCAAAGGTCAATTTCTTCCATATGAGCAAAGAAGAATGGATCAAGGCCCCCCGCCTGATGATAGAGTACTGCCCTGATCATCATGCAGGCTCCTGTTGCCCAAAATACTTCAGATTCCTCGTCATACTGTCCGGTATCTTTTTCCACACTGTCAAAAATCCTTCCTCTGCAGAAAGTATAACCAAATCGGTCAATAAAACCACCTGCTGCACCGGCATGTTCAAAATAATCAGGCTGTTGCAGAGATTTAATTTTTGGCATTACAACAGCGACCTCCTTATATGCTTCGAGTATATTTTCAGGAGCTTCCAGCCAGTTCGGGGTTACTTCTACATCAGAATTTAACAGCACATAATATCTGGCCTCAATTTGCTGCAGTGCTCTGTTGTAACCCTCGGCAAATCCATAATTTTTTTCTAGCCGGATAATCTGTATTTGCGGATAATTGTGCTGCAAAAATTCAACCGATTCATCCTTTGAATCATTGTCAGCTACGACAATTGCAGTATCATGCCGCTCAGAATATTTTACAACTGAAGGCAGAAACCTTTCAAGATATGCTTTCCCATTCCAGTTTAAAATTACGATAGCTGTTTTTATTGTTGCCATAGTTTAGTTGTCGGGAGTTACATTGTGTTCTTTTTGCCACTTGATAACACCTTCTTTGTCATGTTTCCAGCGTTTGTGGCTCCAGAACCAGTATCGTGGTTCGTCCTGTATTATCTTTTCCAGTTCCCGAACATGTAATTCAGTTATTTCGTAAGGGGCAGTCTGAGAAGCATCTTCGGAAAGCACTTTGAAAATAATTTCGTAATGTCCTCTTTTTACTCGTTTAACGTGCATAAAAACCACAGCTTGTTTCATCTTCCTGCTGATTCGTTCTGCTCCCATCAACACCGGAGTATCCTGATTCAAAAAGGTTGTCCAGTACCTGATATTCCGGACCAGCGGACGTTGGTCGGCCAGAAAGTCTGAAAGAATTGGCTGACCCATATTCCTGTATTCGATCATCCTTTTTAGAATACCATTCATAGGTACCGCTTCGATCCCGAATTTCCCCCTTATTTTTTTGAATAAATTATCAAAAGATTTGTTATTTAATGGTTTATATGCAGCAAGTACTTTATGCTTTAGAAACAGAGGCATTGTTGTAGCCCATTCCCAGTTATTGTAATGACCGAGTATCATCATTACGCTTTTGCCTTCATCATAAAATTTATTGACTACTTCAGGATTCGTATAATGATACCTTTTATTAAACTGTTTTGCCGACATACTTGTAATAGCAAGCGATTCAAAAAAATAATCTCCAAGATACCGATAAAAGTCTTTCGCTATATTTTCAATCTCCATTTCTGATTTCTCGGGGAAACTGTTTCTCAGATTAGAAAACACAACTTTTTTACGGTACCCGATAATATAATAATTAATATAATAGAGCAAGGTGGAAAATGCGTAAAGAATTGAGAAAGGCAGTAAAGAGAGTAACCAGAGGAAAAAATAAACAATATAGTAAACGATCTTCATTTTTGACAGCTGAATTAATTGTTATTTAGTCTTTGCAAGAAAATGCCAAATACTTAGCAAGCCTTGTCTTTATAGTTTTCTTACCAAAGACTGTCAAAGAATAGTTTTTTTGCTCAATATTTTGATTGGAGCAAATTTAGTTAGAGTTTGTCAATAAAGTGAAGTGTCTGGATCAAAATGTTCGGGAACAAAGCCTGTTCCGTTCTAAACGGGAGCGTGCGAAAATTTTAATCCGTAGTATACTAATGTATATGAGGAATTAAAATTTTTGTAACAACGTAGTTATCGGACATTATGGACAGACACTAATTAAATTTAACATTCTTGTTAGGACCTTTGGTTTGCATCAGGTATTGTTTTCTTTTTGTCAGTTTCCATCTGTTGTGGGTCCATAGCCAGCAAGCAGGATCTTCCCTGATAGCAGATTCCAGCAAGGACAGATATTTGTCAGTTATTGCATACGGTGGAAGTTCCTTCGGATTTTCTGTAATGGGTATGATCCGGACAGTGTATCGGCCTCTTTTTATTTTTTTCACCTGATAAAAGAGCACCGCCTGATTGGTTTTTCTGGCAATTTTCTCAAATCCCAGATAAACGGCAGTTTGTTGATTCATAAAAGTTGTCCAGTATTGTGTTTCTTCCCATACAGGCGATTGATCAGCAATAAAGCAGGATAAAGTTTGAAGGTTATTTTCCTGGTATTTCAAAATCTCTCTGATAGTGCCGCGCATAGATACCATTGAAGTCCCGAACCTGCTTCGCACCTTGTTGAAAAATGTGTCGAAGCGTTTATCTGACAATGGTTTGTATACCGACATAGTATGATAGGGTGAAGCCGAAGTCAATCCCAGCAACCATTCCCAATTGCCCAAATGAGCTGTGAGTACTATTGCATGCCGGCCTTCTGTATGCAGGTGTTCCAGTATCTCAGGATTTTCATATTGAATGTGTTTGGATAATTCAGTTTGAGAAAGGTGCAGAAGTTTTAATGTCTCTACCAGTAAATCAGCAAAATGCGAATAAAAGCGGCGCATAATCTGACTTAATTCCTCACTATTTTTAGACGGGAATGAACTTGCCAGGTTTTCATAAACAATTGATTTTCTATACCGAATAATATTAAACAGCAACCATGCAATGAAGTCAGCAAAGAGATATAATACCTTTAGTGGCAACAAAGACAGGATGTTCAGTAACCCAGTAATAAAATAAAAGGTGATTGCACGCATTTTTTTTGGTGTCAATCAGTCAGATACTCACTTACAATCCTTAAAAATTCATCAAAAACATGGGGATTCCCGGCCACCATTTCACCTCCGAAGAGATAGTTATCCTTTCCGTTGAAATCACTCACCCGACCTCCTGCTTCTGTAATCAACAGGCAACCGGCTGCCACATCCCATGGATTAAGGCCGTATTCATAAAAGGTTTCAAATCTTCCGCAGGCAACATAAGCAAGGTCAGTTGCAGCCGAGCCAAGTCTGCGAATGCCATGTGATTCTTTTAAAAAATGCTCAATAGATTTCATAAAAGGATCAATCTTCTGGTAGTTTGTATAGGGAAATCCGGTTGCGATGAGAGATTCATTAAGTGTTGCACCCTGCGATACAGATATCTTTCTGCCATTTAACCAGGCACCGCCTTCTTTCCATGCATAGAAACACTCGTTGAGCATCACTTCATAAACAACCCCTAAAACAATTTCATTTTCTTTCATTAAAGCAATGCTTACAGCGAAGGGAGGCAATCCGTGAATAAAATTTGTAGTGCCGTCCAGCGGATCGATAATCCAGTTGTATACCTCTCCTTTTTTTGAAGATGTTCCCTCTTCCGCTATAAAACCGGCCTCCGGGAGCAGTTTTTCGAGTTCTTTTATTATCTGTTTTTCGGAATTTTTGTCAACGTAAGTTACAAAATTATGCACTCCCTTTGATTCCACGTTTTCAGCAGTAAATTTAGCACTTTCATTCCTGATAAATCCGCCTGTTTTTTTTGCAATTTCACAAACTTCAAGGGTGAGCATGTTTAAATTCATAATACTTTATTTTATCTGATTAGAAAATCCGGGTCAAAAATAATAATAATGAACTGAAACGAGCATGATTCATTCAATTATTAATCATCGCGGAACTAATGATTCCTAATCGGGTTTTTACTGTGAAATGTTAACAGAGAGATTCAGGATGAACTAGCTATAGTCTGTCAATAAACTCAAATGAAGCATTTCCGTCAGCTTCTACTCCGGTAAGTCTAACCTTTCGCAACGTACCGATAAGTTCCCTGTTATAGGGTGTTTCAGTTTTTATATAATTCCCGGTATATCCATACATTTTACCTTTGTTCTTTGTTGATTCAAACAGCACGTCATATTTATTATTTAGATGACTGTTGTAAAACTGTTGGTGTTTTATTTCAGACAAAGCCAGTAATTTTTTGCTGCGCTTTTGTTTTTCATACTCCGGAACTTTGCCTGACATGCTGGCGGCAAGCGTATTTTCTCTCTCTGAATAGCTGAAAACATGTAAAAAAGAAATATCAAGAATTTTCAGGAATTCGTAGGTTTCGTCGAAATCTTCCTCTGTTTCTTCAGGAAATCCAACGATAACATCCACTCCGATAAATGCATCCGGCATAGCAGATTTAATCCTATTTACTCTTTCAGCAAAAACCTCTCGCAGATATCTTCTGCGCATCAGTTTCAGAATTTTATTGCACCCTGATTGTAGGGGAATGTGAAAATGAGGCATGAACCTGTCAGAACCTTTTACAAAATTAATAATATCATCTGTCAGCAGATTTGGTTCAATGGAAGAGATTCTGTAACGTTCAATTCCATTAACCTTCTCAAGATTTTGGATCAGGGCGAGCAGGTTCTCACCGGTTGATCGGCCAAAATCACCTACATTTACTCCCGTGATGACAATCTCCTTCACTCCGCCTGCTGCCATTTCTTCTGCCTTCTGCACTGTCAGTTCTATCGTCTGGTTTCTACTCTTACCTCGGGCAAAAGGAATGGTACAGTATGAACATTTATAATCACAGCCATCCTGCACCTTGAGAAAACCTCTTGTTCGCTCATTCAACGAAAATGAGGGATTAAAATCGCCTACATCATTAATACCACAGGAATATATTTTTGGTTCATTCAAACTGGTCAGATCCTCGATCAAATCTGCTGCTTTAAATTTATTCTTTGTACCCAGAACCAGATCAACACCCTTAATGGCAGCAATTTCTTCAGATTTTAGTTGAGCATAGCAACCAAGTACTACTATATATGCTTCAGGAGATTGACGGATAGCTTTTTTAATGGCCTGCCTGCACTTTTTGTCTGCCTGTCCTGTAACAGAACAGGTATTGATGACATAAATATCAGACTTGTTACTAAAATTGGTTTTTCCGAAACCCTTCTCTTCGAATTTTCTTGCAATTGTTGCTGTTTCAGCGAAATTCAGTTTACAGCCCAGGGTGTGGAATGCAACTGTCCTTTTCTTATTATTTTCCTGTTTATTCAATGTCTTTAAACTCTTTCAGATTCTTTCAGCTGGCAAATTTATTGATTTTTCGCCAGACAGGGTGATGTGTCCTGCAAATGTATTAGTTAAAAATCCATGAAAGAGTAATTGCCACTGCTTGTAGCCTGAAAGACAGGAAGAGGTAAGAGATTATTATTTCGAAACCTGATTAGTTGAGATTTGGATTTTGAGGAGTATTGATCCAGATTTTATATCGTTCATCCAGGCGTGACAATGTGTCGGCCCATAATTTATTGACATCCTTATGCATAATATCGTGTGCACTCATATCAGTTACCAGCCATGAATTACGTGCAAGCTCTCCTTCAAGTTGTTTGGTGTACCAACCCGAATAACCAAGGAAGAATTTTATCTGATGTTTTTTTATATCTCCTGAAAGAATCATATTCTTAACTGTTTCAAAGCTGCCTCCCCAGTAAAGCCCATTAATTACTTTTACGCTCTCAGGAATTTTCGATCCCAGTGTATGAATGTAGTGAATCGTGTTGGTTCCGACCGGCCCGCCAATTGAAATATCAACATCAATGGAAGGAAAATCCTGAATAATATCATCAATTGGCAGAGTTACAGGTTTGTTTAATACAAAGCCTACTGATCCTTCTTTTGAATGCTCGGTTAATAGCACAATGGAACGCTTAAAATAATTATCCTGCAGGAAAGGCTCTGAAATAAGTACCCGCCCTTTCCGCGGAACAATCATGTTTTTGTCAATTTTGAAAAAATCAATATTTAAATTCATTCCGGCCATTTTGATTTTAATACATTATTCAGGCATATAATTATCAAAAATTATACCTTAATATTTAGAGTCTGTTAATAAAGTCAAGTGTCTGGATCAAAATGTTCGAGAACAAAGCCTGTTCCGTTCTAAACGGGAGCGTACAAAAACTTTAATCCGCAACATACTAATGTATATGAGAAATTAAAATTTTTTCAACAACGCAGGTATCGGATATTATGGACAGACACTATTTAATTGTCAGTCATTGGTTTTTAAACAAAGAATACAGGTTTTTGGTTCGGAAGAGCTGTAACTTTAAAGTGGCCAGTGGAATAAATACTTTTCTAAGTGACTTCCCTATACAATAACAGTATGAATACGCTTTTGAAATATTAAATTAATATATAACCGGATATTTTGCAGGGTCATATACATGCATCATATCATACACAGCTTCGAATACATCTTCAGCATTGGGATTTGAAAAATAGTCACCGTCGGAATTGTATGCTGGCCGGTGTTCAGCGGCAGCCAGTGTTTTAGGTTCAATATCAAGATAGTAGTAAGCTTTTTGTTCTTCAATTACTTTCTGCATCATATAAGCGCTGGCACCACCAGGTACATCTTCGTCAAAGAAGAGCACTTTTCTGGTCTTTTTAACCGACTTGGCAATTGTCTGGTAAATATCGAAAGGTAATAGTGTTTGAACATCAATAAGCTCCACGCTGATATTAAAATCTTTGAGTTGATCTGCAGCCTCCTGGGCGATTCTTACGCAGGAACCGTATGTTACCACTGTGAGATCAGTGCCTTCCTCCAAAATTTCAGGGATTCCGAGTGGTGTTTTAAATTCTCCAATGTTGTCGGGCCGCTGTTCTTTCAAACGGTACCGGTTCAGAGGTTCAATTACCAGTGCGGGATCGTCACTTTCCAGTAATGTATTGTAAAATCCGGCAGCCCGTGTCATGTCTCTCGGGACACAAACATGTATCCCTCGCATGCTGTTGATAACCATGCTCATGGGAGATCCGGCATGCCAGATACCTTCAAAACGGTGTCCGCGGGTACGAATAATAAGTGGTACTGATTGTCCGCCCCTTGTCCGCCAATGCAGCGTAGCCACATCATCACTCAGTGTCTGAAGGCCATAGAGCAGGTAATCAAAGTATTGTATCTCTGCAATCGGACGCAATCCCCTTAAAGCAACACCAATACCCTGCCCGATAATAGTAGTTTCGCGGATACCTGTATCGGTAATTCTTAAGTCACTAAACTTTTTTTGCAGTCCTTCGAGACTCTGATTGACTCCGCCTATTTTTCCTGTATCTTCACCAAATGTTACCAGCTTTGGGTATTTGGAAAACAGGTAGTCGAAATTATCGCGTAATACTTCCCGTCCGTTTACAATGGGCGAATTTTCTGAATATACAGGATTTACCGGCTTAACATTGAGCGCTGAAGTAGGATATTCGTTGTACAGCTGATTATTGTACTTTTGGTAACTTTCTTCATAATTGTGCCTTAGCCAGTTGGAAAGCGACTCTCTGAGCTGCCCCCGTTTGGAACAATCGTTGCAAACATACCTTAAAATTTTTTTTGCAGTGCTGAAATTATCCCTGCGCATGGGATGTGGAAGTCCGGCCAGCGCATTCACGTATTCGTTAATCTTGTCTTCCTTATTGCCACTGCAAACGCATGTTTTACCCTGTATAATATTTATAAGTTTACTCCTTTCTTCGAGGATGGGGGCAAGGTATTTCTTCCATGCCCTGTTGCGGCTGTCTTTGGCCTCTTTAAGTGCTTCTTCTTCAATTTTGTCAAGTTCCTGAGCACTGGCAATGTCTTCCTCCAGAATCCATTCCCTCATTTTTTTGATGGGGTCATGTTCTTTTTCCCAGGCAAGCCTCTCAGGTGATTTATATCTTTCGTGTGATCCAGATGTTGAATGTCCCAATGTCTGGGTCATTTCATCAACATGGAACAAAACCGGAACATGTTCTTTCCTGCAAATTTCCACACCTTCCCGGAACATTTTTACCATGCCGGGATAGTCCCAGCCTTTGCCTTTGTAAATGATGATTCCATTGGTTCCGTTGTATTTTTCAAAACCTTTCAGCAGATCAGAAATATTCCCTTTTGTGATCTGAAATTTTGTCGGGACAGAAATCCCGTACCCATCATCCCATACAGCCATGGCTACAGGAATTTGCAGTACTCCTGCAGCATTTATAGCCTCAAAAAAATGACCCTCGGCAGCACTGGAATCACCAATGGTGCCAAAAGCTACTTCATTGCCTTTATTGGTGAGTTCCTTAAACTGATGCAATTCCTTGTTGTTTCTGAATAGCTTTGAAGCATACCCCAAGCCGATTAATCTTGGCATCTGCCCCGCAGTCGGAGAAATGTCACTGGAGGTATTTTTCATTGAAGAAAGTGATTTCCATGTTCCGTCAGGATTGAGGCTACGGGTCGCAAAATGGTTATTGAAGGACCTTCCGGCATTATCCGGATTATTTTTAAGATCGGTGTCCCCGTATAATTGTGCAAAGAATTTTTCAGCATCAAACAATCCGGCAGCCATCATAAATGTTTGGTCACGGTAATATCCCGAGCGCCAGTCACCGGGGTTAAAATTTTTGGCAAATGCGATTTGTGCAATCTCTTTGCCATCACCAAAAATTCCGAATTTTGCTTTCCCGGTTAATACTTCCTTCCTGCCTAGCACACTCGTGTTTCGGCTAATATTGGCAAGTTTGTAATCTGTAAGTACTTCAGTTTTATATGAGGGGGATACTTTTTTTAACGCTGCTGTTTTGTTCATCACGTGAAAATTCAATTCAAAATTCTTTTACCACTAAACAATTATGGAAAAACAAAGTTAAAAAGAATTATTCTAAATAAGGGTGTTCTGTAATATGTTTCGGGAAATATGGATTGTATCCTGATGAATAAGATAAAATTAAGCGTAATTTTGTAAAAAATTTAATTGAAAATGAATCCGACTTTATTAATGATATTGCTTGCCTTCGGGTTGCTGGCACTTGCCATGATGGGAATGGGTATTACCATGTTGGTGCGAAAAAACGGCAAATTTCCCAATACCCATATCGAAGGAAATCCACATTTGCAGAAACTGGGGATAACTTGCGCGAAATGCGAACAGATGGGGAGTTGTGCCCTTTCTGAAATAAAGGAAAGCTGCGAGTAAGATTTGCCGGATAAAGTAAGAAGAAGTTGATTCAGAAACCGGGGTAAAATTAATTCCTTTTTTTCAGACCTCTCTCAGAGCAGTATATAATCCTGCTATGCGAACAATCACATTTACTGCCTTTTCCATACTTTCAACGGGGACATATTCAAATTTCCCGTGAAAATTATGGCCTCCTGCAAAAATATTGGGGCAGGGGAGTCCCATATAGGAAAGTCTGGCTCCGTCGGTTCCGCCACGTATAGGTTTAATTTCCACCTCAATATTTTCTTCCTTCATAGCCTGCTCTGCAATTTCAACAGCATAATAAACGGGTTCAACTTTTTCCCTCATGTTGTAATACTGGTCCTGCATGTCCAGCTTAATAATGGCTGACGGATATTTCTTTTTAAGAAAATCAACCGATTGTTCCATGAGTTTCTTTTTATCCTCAAATTTATCCCGGTTATGATCGCGAACAATATATTCTATCTGAGCTTCTTCAACGCTGCCGGATAATTTGGTGAGGTGGTAGAATCCCTCGTAATGATCAGTAAATTCAGGGCGTTGTTCAATGGGCAGCAGCTGGTTGAATTCTGTAGCAAGGATCAGCGCATTAATCATTTT
>DASQZP010000796.1:0-4041 GCA_035638655.1 Bacteroidales bacterium | reverse complement strand
ATTCAGGTTGATTAATGAAAAATAAAAAATTAACATACGTGTTGCTACCTCTGGTAATTTTGTTGTGGGGCCTGATCTTTTACAGGATCTACGATCGTGTGCATCGGGACGGGGTGCCTGAAAAGATTAATTCATTACCGGTATTTCAACAAGGGAAAGACACAACAACCCATCAATTCACTATTCAGGCTAATTACAGGGATCCGTTTATTGTAAGGCATACTGAAAAAAATACTATCAAACAGCCTGAACAACCGGAAATAACGAATCGAAAAGTCAGCTTGCTGAGAAACCAAAGGCCAATCCAACAGGTACGCTGGCCGGAAATAACTTTTGGCGGGCTTATTCTGAATGAAGGCTCGGATAAAAAGACTGCACTGCTCTCTGTTAACCGGCAAAACTTCCTGCTCTGTCAGGGCGAAGAAAGAGAAGGCATTAGGCTGGAAAAATTATATAGTGATTCAATAAACGTTGCCTATCAGGGAGAGAAAAAATCAATACTCAAAACAACCGGTCAAATTGTAAATCAGCTGCCATGAAAAAACTTATTCTGTATACTTTATTATGTAGCATGACAATTCAGTTGTATTCACAACGAAATGAGGAAGAACCATTGACACGCATTGTTAAGGTTTCGCAGGGTGATTCAGTCATTGTTGCCGGGATCCTTATCAGGCACAAAGAAGTAACTCCAGGTCCGGATCTTACCTATTTCTGGTATTCCGGGGGAGCTGTTAATTTCAATGTAGCAGGATTTGCAGGGGAATTGCTGCATGGTGATTACAAGATTTTTGATCCGGAGCAACACCTGATTGTCAAAGGGGGGTTCAGTCATGGATTAAAAGATGGAGCATGGAAATACTGGTTTAGCAATGGTAAGTTGCTGCGCACCGAGAATTGGAAAAAGGGTGAAAAAACCGGCGAGACAGTTTTTTTTGATCGAAATGGCAGCAAAGTGGTTGTATTGAAGTACAGGAACGGAAAACTAAAAGACAGTCTGAATTTGGAGGAAGATGCAAAACCAGAAGAAAATACCGGAAATGGTTGGTTTAACCTGTTCCAAAAAAGGGAAGTTACTGTTTCCGAGGATTCTCTGAAACAGGAAGATCAGGGTTCAACAGTACAAAAATAATGAGACATAGAATAAAAGATAAATTAAGGAATAGCTATGATTAAAGCCGGAGCCTTATATTTTGCCGTATTTCTCTCGCTTGTAATTGCGATCGTGTGCACTTTCTTCATTTTGAATGCATACCTGGGAAATTTCTTTGTAACCCGTGAACTGCAGCAGGATAAACTGATGGGTGATGTTTCCTCGGGAATGACGCTGTTATTAAATACCCCTGATTTGTTGTCTGACGGGAATGACACGTTGATTGATCTGTATGAGGACGGCAAGAACCCGGTAAATCTGAAAAAAGAAAATTGGGGTTTTTATCATATTCTCCGCTGCCGGGCAACCTGGAAAAATCTGGAATGGCAGAAGACGGCTCTGGTCGGGGAAGATATCTTTGAACAGGAACCGGTGGGATTATACCTGGCCGATCATAAAAAGTACCTTTCCGTTGCAGGGGATACTAGGCTGAGTGGAAACTGCTACCTGCCGGCGCTGGGCATACGCAGGGCCTATATCGAAGGAGAGGGTTATAAAGGCGAAAAGCTTGTGTATGGAAAGATTAAAACCAGTAATTCACAGCTGCCCAAAATCAACGCACAATTAATTCATAGCGTGTCAAAATACCTGAAAGGAAATTTTCTTTCTTCTGACAGTCTATTGGATTACAGGGAGATAAGTTATAGAAGTCCTGTGGTTTGGTCATTTAATAATAAAAGTCTTGTGTATAGCTCTAAAGATGCACTCCTTCTTAGCCAACTTGATGTTGAAGGCCGGGTAATCTTCTACTCGGAGCAATCTATCTTTGTCACTGCAGATAACAACCTTGAACAGGTTATCATTGTTGCACCAAAAGTGTTGATTGCTGATGATTTCAAAGGGAGCATACAGGTATTTGCTGCAGATAGTATCGTTATCGGAAAAAATTGCTCGCTGGATTTTCCGGGATTCGTAGCAATTATAAACAATAATATTAATAGTTGTTACTTACAGGTGGGAGAAAGCAGTACTATCCGAGGTGGATTGATGATTTGTAAGAAAAGAATAGCCCGCAATCTTCTGAGATCTTCCTTGCCGAAAATGCAAGGGTGGAAGGTCAGGTATATGTTGAAGGCAATATAGAACTCAGGGGCAAAATTACAGGGAGCCTTTATTGCGATGGATTTATGCTGAAGACAAAGGCCGCATATTATGAAAACCACCTGTTAAATACGGCTGTCGATTTTGAGGCATTGTCAAAAAATTTCTGTGGCATTCCCATGATTCATCAATCAGGGAAACTAAAGGTGATACGATGGTTAAACTAAACAGAAAAATAAAAGGATCAACATTGATAGAGGTGATCGTGGCAATGGTGATCACTATGACGATTATGGGCATTGCTTTCAGGGTACTTGAAAATCTGAACCGGACCAGTAATACAAGACTAAAGGTAAATGCCATGCTGAAGGCAGGAGAGGTTATTGAAACTGCTGTTGAGGAACATGAATTGATTGACCAAACCTATGATGAGCAATATATGCTAATCTATAAAACGGTTGAAAGATATCATAATCAGGAAGGGATTTGTGTGATCAGAGTAGAAGTTTTTGACCGGGACCAAAAGAAAATCTGTGAAAAAAAACAAATTGTTGAAGCCCAATGAAGAAGCTAAACGCTTTTACGTTACTCGAACTAATGGTGAGCATGCTGCTCAGTGGTATTGTTGTGGCGCTGATCCTGACCTTCTATGTTCAATTTACAGGATATCTTTCCACCCTTGATCATCATGTGGATAGTGACCGTGAAGCATTAACATTTTACAGTACATTGAAACATGATGTTGACCGGGCAGAACTGATTTATCCGGAAGACAAACGGACCCTGAGATTTATCTTTGGGAATAACCAGCTAACCTGGCTTTTTGAAGATGAAAGATTTATTCTGCGGCAAGAAGCAGAAAGAACCGATACATTCACATTACACTGGAATGATCTGGACTATAAAACCTTTTCGGAAAACACAAACCTGGTTACCTCATTCAGTTTGGACCTGAAGATGGATGATAAGTTATATTTTCCGGTAAAAGTCCACAAGCGATACGCAACCGGTATTTTGTTAAAATATGAAAATAAGCCTTATGGGGATTGACATCAGAAGCATACAGGTACCTACGGTTTCAGCGAGGAAAGAACAGCAGCGAAATGTATTCTCGTCCTTACATACCCTGTTAAACAGGGAAATTAAGTTTGGCCGGAGGCATCTGAAAGATGCAAAGAAAGAACGGTTTTACTCTGAATTGACCATCCTGTTATCTGCAGGAGTGGACATTAAATCGGCTCTGGATATAATTATTGAGGAGCAGAAACAGGAACAGGACCGGAAACTTTTTCAGCAAACCAGGGAATCGCTAATCACCGGGAACAGTTTTTCAGAAGGTTTGCGGGAATCCGGAAAATTTAGTGCCTATGAATATTTCAGTATAAAAATTGGCGAAGAAAGCGGCAATATACAGTCAGTACTAAAAGAGCTGACAAGATATTATACCAACCGCATTAAACAGCGTCGCCAACTGACCAGTGCCTTGACATATCCTGCACTTGTGTTGTTTGTTGCTGTGGTAGCAGTAGCATTCATGCTGAATTACATTGTGCCGATGTTCGGGGAGATTTTCAAACGTTTTGGGGGTGAACTGCCGGCATTAACAAAGATGGTGATCCATGCCTCCACTTTTTTCCGCAGCTACAGTTACTGGATGGTGCTATTTCTGGCAGGACTGGTTTTTATTTTCCTTCAGATACGCTGGAGGGAATGGTACAGAAGGATAACCAGCCAGTTCTTACTCAAAATACCGGTGATCGGACATATGGTAAATACTGTTTACCTTGCCCGTTTTTGCCAGTCGATGGCACTGCTTACAACTTCGCGCACACCGATGCTAAGATCTA
>DASQZP010000795.1:0-8745 GCA_035638655.1 Bacteroidales bacterium | reverse complement strand
TTTAAACAATTTTATTAACCGGTCTCTCTTCAATTACACCCCTCTTTGGTTATGCTCAATACTCCTGCAGTCAAATTTTTTTCAAAAATTTAAACTAAGTTGTAATAATTTTTGAATTATACCACTAACCAGAAAAACATTAAAAATAAATATATTATGACATTACAGGAAGCAAATAATTTTTTTGAAAGTTTGAAAAACAAAACAACAAAAAAGACAGAGGTCAAGGTTTATGAAAAATTTATTCATATGCTGACCGAATTGAAAAAAAGGGAATTTTCGATTGAAGAAATTCAATCGATAGAAACCGAGCTTGACAGATTAAATTTAAAATCTGCTGCAGAGAACAGAAAAAAACATTTTAAAAAAATATTTAACAGATTTAGTAAATTTTTAAAGGAAACATTTTCCATCACTCCCCGAGGCCATTACACCTATTTAGGTATTAGCTTAGGGACTTCATTTGGAGTGCTTTTTGGAATCGTGATTTTGTCGGGCTTTGAACGTTCATTGGGCATCTCTATTGGTTTGATAACCGGATTGTTAATTGGGATGATTATAGGACAATCTATGGATGCACGTGCCATTAGAGAAGGAAATGTACTATAGGAACGACAATTGAATGTTTATTGGAAACAAAGCATCTATTTGCTGACCAGACAGGCGGAAATTCAGGAATCGGGCTTCAATATAACTTCAGTTTTGGATTATCTGTTTTATAAATCCTTATATTAAAGCACATTCGTTGATTCCATTTCCCTTAGAAAAATATCACCAACGGCTTATGGAATCCGGATTAAGATTTGGAATAATGTATAAACTGAAATCATGGGAATCCGCAGAAATCCATGCAGGTGGCTGACTGACGGCATAGCTCATCAAGCAATATAAACAATAAAGGATTCCAGGGTATATTCAGGATTGTTGCCCGCCTGATGAAGTTTTCAGATAGAATGCAATATCTTATGCCAGCACTGGTGGCATTAAGATGGGTGAGTACGGATGTTATTATGAACTTATACCTGAATTCTACGTAATTCTTACCAGTAATTTGTGGTTTGTGTTGCATGTTTTGCCAGGTTACCAAGTAAGGCCTGCCTCGCTAATTTTATAGCAGCGGGTTGGGTCAGGCAATGGAAAAACAATTATGAATTGTTGAGAATTCAGTTTCTTTTCACTATTGCGTTCTATGCTAAAGCTGTATCTTGAAGTTTTTTAGAAAATTGCAATTTAAATATCAGATACTAAATATGCCTGTAAAGCAATTTATGACTATATTTATTTTATGAAATGGGGTTTTTCGCAACCCCCTCGTTAGTTATCAGTTAAGTTTAATTCTTAATATGTTTTTTGTATTTATAGATTTTTAAAATGAAAACCCACCCATTAATAATACTGGCAATTTTTACACTTAACGCCTGCGCGGGTCATAAAACATCAAACACCTCAGAATTTATCAAAACTCCTGAGGAAATCGGAAATTTAGTTACTAACGACTTGCTTTCGCGCACTAAATTCATGATGTACCATACCGAAGAAGTGCAGGCAGTGCATTATGCTGAAGCTTGTGCAGGATACGGCGCCATAAAATTTTCTGCATTCCTCAAAGACACTGCAACAGTGCATAAACTGGCTGAACGCTATGACAAAGTACTTACTGACAGCATTCCCAATACTGCCAATCATGTAGATGCAAACGTATATGGAATATTACCCCTGGAGCTTTATCTTCAAACCGGGGATGAAAAATACCTTAAACAGGGAATATCACTGGCTAATGCCCAGTGGAAAAATCCACTGCCCAACGGCCTGTCGGCTCAAACCAGATACTGGATTGATGATGTCTATATGATTAGTTCTTTGCAGGTTCAGGCCTATCGTGCCACCGGGAAAATGATTTACCTTGACAGGGCCGCGTTGGAGGCTGACGCTTATATTCAAAAATTGCAACAACCCAACGGCTTGTTTCATCATGGCGTAAAAGCTCCTTACTATTGGGGAAGAGGGAATGGATGGGTTGCAGCCGGACTGGCCGAACTGTTATCTGTTCTTCCGGAAAGTAATCCTCACTATGATGCCATACTGACCGGTTATAAAAAAATGATGAAAACACTGGTTAAATACCAGGCTGAAGATGGTATGTGGCATCAGTTAATTGACAAGAAAAGCTCTTTTAAAGAAACCTCATCAACGGCCATGTTTGGATTTGCAATAACCCTGGGGATTAAAAAAGGCATATTGCCTGATGAACCATACCGCCAAGCGTCTGTAAAAGCATGGAATGCACTTACAAAATACATTGATAAAGAGGGCAAGGTTCATAAAGTGTGCATAGGAACAGGCCAGAGCAATGATATTAACTATTATTATACACGGCCCACAGTTGTTGGAGACCTGCATGGTCAGGCCCCGGTATTATGGTTTGCTTACAGCCTACTGACGGATTATTGATAAAATTATTTCAAATGACTGCAAAATTATAATCGTATTTTAGAAATTTAGATCTAAAATAGTAAATCGAAAAGTTATAATAATCAGCACCTCCAACCCGGGTCTCTTACCTGCTGTCTAAATGTTGAAATCATCCTTTAAGATGCAATCTGATCATTGTCAAATTTTTATGTGAAACTGATTTTCAAATTGTATTTATTAGTAAATTTAATTGAAAAAAATAATTACCTGATTCCTGTTATAAGCTGATAAATGATGAATCAGTAAAGGCTCAGTATAATTGATAAAGACACTTATTCTTAATTATAGGAATATTTAATCAAGTATCAATTTAAAAAGGAGGTTGCTATGAAATTCAAAACTGTTATGGTTATCAAAGCCATCGTTTGTTTGGGTTTTGGACCTTTACTTCTGTTTGTACCTGGTTGGTTGTTAAACCTGCTGGGTACATCATTTGGGCCGGGTGCGGCTCTGACCGCGAGGGAATATGGGGCAGCCCTTATTGGAAATCTTCTGCTAACATGGCTCGGGCGCAATGCCGGAGAATCTCCCGCGAGGCAAGCTATTATCTGGAATTTGTTCGTGTATGATGCGATTGCACTGGTTGTTACGCTTATCATCATCTTGTCGGGAGGATTGAATATACTAGGATGGGGCATCGTTGCTGTTTACCTATTCTTCACCATTTTCTTCGGTCTGCTGCTCCTTCCGAAAACCAGGAATGCATAAGAGAAAATGTTATGAATCAAAGTTAAACAGAAAAACTTCACATTCCATGGCGTTAATGAGCCTAAAACGATTGTTAACCATTTTGTAGCTCATCGGAGCCAGACTTCCTGAGTCTGGCTCATTTGATCATTTCCACATTTTTAATTTCATTCTTAGAGTTTAAAACTTTAATTATGAATTAGTTTAGAGCATTCTCCCCCTTTTCTGCACCCGTTCTGATTTTAACTCTGTCATTATCGCAAAAGTAGAACTTCTTGCAAATTCATGTTGAATAATAATTTAAAATATTCTGATAATTCATTTGCTTTTAAAACATTTTTGTTTTAATTTCGTTCATATGATAAAATATATTATCAAATGATACTAGAAAAAGAACAAACAACAGAGCATTACAAGAAATTAAAAGAAGTCCTTGGTAAAAAATATATTACAGATGAATTAGAAAGTCCGTTTGATTTTATCCATATCGCAAAAAAAGGAATAAATGCAAATGTGATTAAAAATATCAGAATATATTTTGACCTACCGCGCAGCATTATTGCTGAAATGTTAAACATATCGGAACCAACCTTATATCGTTGGACAAAAGCCAATAAAAATCTTGAGAAGAATTATACAATTAAACTTTTTGAGATAGCTGATTTGTTCTTATATGGAATTGACGTGTTTGAAAGTAAGGAAAATTTTTTCAAATGGTTAAATCTTCCTAATACAGCGTTGGGAGGATTAGAACCCATTGAATTAATAGAAATTCCCGATGGCATTTCAAAAGTCAGAGATATCATTGGCAGATTTGAACACGGGGTTTATAGCTAATTAGTGTCTGTCCATAATGTCCGATAACCTCGTTATTGCAAAAATTTTGATACAGACACTTGACTTTATTGACAGACTCTAATTATGCAAGTTTACAGGATTACAGGTAAAAAACATTCAGATGATTTATCGGGTACAGGAGCTGCAACCTATGGAGGCCGGTGGAATAAAAAAGGAACACCTGTCTTATATACGGGTGAGAGTAAAGAGATTGCTTTACTGGAAACTATAGTTCACACTCCCCCAATGATTTTCCCAAAACTTGACATTATTACGCTTGAAATACCTGATGACTCTATAACAACAGTAGAAATCGAGATGCTACCCACAAACTGGTCTACCTATCCTGCACCGACAGTATTGTCAGAAATTGGTGAAAACTGGGTAAATGAATCACAAACAATTGCCCTTAGGGTCCCAAGTTGTATCATACATAGTGCTCACAATATAATTCTTAACTGCAGTCATAAAGAGTTTTCCCGGGTTAAATTTATCGATAAAAGAAATTTCAAATTCGACTCCAGGTTAATAAAGTAACAACTATCCAAACATCCCGTCAAGCATATTTTCCATTAGCTGTTTGAGTTTTGCCCTGTTGGTAAAACTTGCGCTGAGTCCGTAAACAGCAGCCTGCGACTGGTTGGAATGGTTGTTCATATACTGTCCTGCATTTCGTGAAAAATAATCGGAAATAAAGGACGGAACAAAACCAAAGATCTTATTTACCATGCTGATTCGTTTTTCGGTTTGCTTTCTTTCTTCGTACAAACGGGCAAAATTCTGGTGTACCTGCGTGAGGTCATATAGAAATTCTTCCTCCCTCCCCACATTCAGATAATTTACAGTAAGATGCAGGCAAGGCGGAATCTGCAGCCGGTCGAGGTGCCAGCCCCGGGCCGATAAGCCATCGCCAATATTAAATATATCTCCTTTGTCAGAAGTGAATGCCAGCAGGGACATATCCGGCCGGCCAACCACTGACAGACCTTCCAGCGCTTCTATCCCATCCCTGATCATTTGAGCGGTACGCATAACCTTTTCAGCCATTTCCAGGTAACCTTTCTTACCCAGGGTATGCATTACAGCCCAGGCACCGGCAACCGGTCCGCCACTTTTGGTTCCCATAAAGGTAGTTGAAGCATAAATACCTCCCGGCCAATCAGGGTAAATATAAAACTGTTTTTTTCTCATCTGACGGTTTTTGTAGAGGATCACTGAACAACCTTTGGGTGCATAGCCATATTTATGAAGATCCAGAGATACAGAGGTAACTCCTGACACAGAGAAATCAAACCGGGGCACGTGATAACCCAGCATTTCTATAAAAGGAAGCATCATGCCTCCCATACAGGCATCAACATGAAGCAGTTTCCCTTCCTTCACAGCCAGTCGGGCAATTTGCTCCACCGGATCCACCACACCATATGGAAAACAGGGAGCAGAGCATACAATCAATATTGTGTTTTTATTAATGGCATTTTTGATCGCTTCAGCATCTGCCCTTTTTTCATTATCCACACCGGTAATAACGGGTTTCAATCCAAGATAATGGCAAGCTTTAAGAAAAGCAGGGTGGGCAGTCACCGGTAAGATTATCTCAGGTGTTGTAAGCTGATACTGTTCAAAAGCAATTGTCCTGGCAACCGACAATGCCAGAAAAATGCTCTCCGTACCACCGGATGTAACATTTCCTTTCACCTTATTACTGCCGTGCAATAAAGTCGCGCACATGCGGACAATATCTGTTTCAAATTTTCTTAGCGCAGGGAAACAGTTGGGATTAAGGGTGTTTTGACTTGCAAAGGCCCTGGAGAATGTTTCTGCCATACGGGAAGTTTCTTTTCCGGCCCCGAAGACGTAACCAAACATCCGGCCTTCTTTCCATTTAATCTCATTTTCCATCATATCCCTTAGCATATTCATCATTTCAGATTCTGAGAAACCTTTTTCGGATAATGTTGTTCCAGCTTTCATTTTCTTTATTTTTTAGTTATCGTTAATAATAAATTGCACACAAAACCATCCGCTACAGGAGCCAGGCAACCAGCAGGCCGAGGTAGTTACCCATGGCATTACCAAGCAACCCCAGTGTAATACCGCTAACTATAACTTCACTATTCTTCAGTTTACCTGCAACAGGGCCTACGAAGGCAGGCCCAAATATGGCGGCTACCGAGGTGATCATCACTGTATCTCTGTCAATACGGAAAAAGGAAGCCAGCAGATAATGAAGAAACACACTGCCAAAGACAACAGTACCGCAGAAATAAAAAAGCCAGGAGCTGGCGCTTATCAGTTCCCTGAAATTAGCCATGGCACCCATGGCAAGGGCAAATACAAGCAACAGGTAAGTAGCTGTATCGTAAACATGAGGCAGCTGCTGTACCCTTCTGTTAAAAGAAGCCAATATCCCCATTGTGGTGATACACAGTATGACAACCGGACCATTTATTCTGCCGGCGATCAGTAATGATAACCCAACAGACACCAATAATATCATTAGTGCCAGTGACACACTCATTAAAATACTTTGCAAGTTTCGGTTCGTGTTTTCAGTCTCAACGGTTTCCCAGCCTGCAGTATTAACCTGTTTATTCCCACTTTTATAAGCAGGCAGGAATAACCCCAGAAAATGCCGGCCGAAAGTCAGCAGAAAAATAAAATAAATACCACTGAATATGATATCAGCACTGTTCAGCAGGATAAATGCTTCTTCCTCCACATTTAAAGCTATGGCTATGGCGCTCATATTAGGAGTGCCTCCGGTATAAACGCCAATCATCATACCTGAAACAGCTTCGGGTTGTCCAACATGGTTCCGGAAAATGAAAAATGCCAGCACAGCACTGAGCACTACGGCACTTACACTAAGAAAAAAAGACAAAAGAGCAGGACGGGCATGCTTAAGCCATTTAATGAAGTTAGCTGTAAACAAAAGCAGCGGGATTGAAAGGCAGACCGAGATCTCGGCGGCCCCGGATAAAACAGACCGGTTGAGATCAATGCCGGGAACATTTGCCAGTACGATACCTGAAAGGTAACAAATAACAATTGCGGAAACCCACCGGACAATCCTGGATTTTCTCTCACTCCACTGAATCATCGCCGGAAAACCGGTTAGCGTAACCAGAAGGACAATGTTTGTGGCCATAACTTTAAGTTTTTGATTTCATAATCAAATTTAAGAGACCCGTTAACCAGAATGAAATGAATTTATCAAAGAGAAAAGCTGTGATAATCAATAATTGAGTTCAAAAAAGAAAAGAAGAGGAAAATTATCCTGAAAACTGTTAAAAACTGCTGTTTATCAGCTAATGATTGCAAAAAATGAGAATGTTCATCAAAAACAATTTGACTGAATTGCAGTTTTTACTAAATTTATTTACAAATGGAATATAAGACTGATATACAATCACTTTTATTCCGGAAAATATCGGATCAATTACCTCAGAACATTCTGCTTGTCGATGAAATCGCGGAATTTTTAAGGATTAGTAATGACAGTGCATACAGAAGGATCCGGGGTGAAAAACCATTGTCTCTGAATGAAGTAGTTTCTCTTTGTGATCACTATCATCTTTCCCTTGATGACAGTTTGCACAATAAACCTGAAACCATCACTTTCAGATCACTTCTGCTTAAAGAAAACAGCTTTGTTTTTGCGGATTATTTCAATGAGATCGAAAAAATACTCCAAACCACCAGTCATTCGCAAAACCCTGAAATTATATTTGTGCTGAATGAGCTGAATCTTCTTCAAATGTTACAAATTCCGGAGATAATTGCCTTTAAAATATTTTTCTGGACAAAAACAAACCTGCATTCTCCGGAATCAGATGAAACAGTCTTTTCGCTGGATGATATTGATTCATCCGAGATTGAAAGGGTACGTAACACCCTTAATTACTACCTGAAGATCCCCACTATTGAACTTACCACAGAGGAATCTCTTACCAGTTTTTTAAAACAGATCCTGTTTTTTCATGAAGCCGGCTATTTCAGTAGCTCCAATGACGCAAGGCTACTTTGCCTCCGGTTGCTCGATCTGCTGAAACATACACAAAAACAAGCAGCAGCCGGAACAAAATTTTTATTTAATGCTACACCTTCCGGAGATGAGAATAATTACTCTCTGTATTATAACGACTTTTTTCTTACTGATAACCTCATTCTTATCAAAACTGACAATTTTCACTATTCATGCATCACTAGCAATGCCATCAATTTACTTCAATCGCCAAACCCGGAATTTTATGACTATAACTATAGCTGGACCAAAAATTTAATTAAAAAATCAATTCTGATTAGCGGTACAGCTGAAAGAGAGCGCAAAGTATTCTTTCATAAACAAAAAAAAAGAGTGGAAGATGTGATGAACCGGCTGTAAACAACATATGATCAGCAGCAAAGCTTCCGTTTAACAATTCCTTAATATTTACGGACTTCAGATTCGAAAGCTTATCCTTTTGTGTGTGTTTCAAAAGGGTTTTCTGGATTACTATTACCCAAAAACAAAAATTTTAATGGTTTCTTTGTGTTTTTGAAATCTTTTTCTAATATGGCACTACCTCTATATATTATTGTTTTACTGTTTATTATAGACTAATTATGATGGCTTTCCTTCTTCCAGAAATTTATTTAACCATTCCTTAACGTTAATTAAATATGTAAGTAATGGTGTAGTAAGTTCTTTGTGTCGAAAATTTAAATCAAAATCAAACACAATGAAAATTAGAATTATTGGAATCA
>DASQZP010000794.1:0-3719 GCA_035638655.1 Bacteroidales bacterium | reverse complement strand
CAAAGTAAAATTAGGATGTGGAAGAATTAAAAATAATAATTCACAGCGAAATATTTTAATGGCAAGGTGAAGTAAAATTTATATATTTGCAGCGAAAATGGTCCCATAGTTCAATGGATAGAATGTCAGATTCCGGTTCTGATGATCTGGGTTCGAATCCCGGTGGGATCACAAAAACAGTTTGGAGTTTGAGTTTCGAGCAAGAGCGAGAAAAACAAACTCCAAATTGCTTTTGTCCCTCAGGACTCACACTCAAACTCTTGCTGTTGTATGTTTGATTTTGAAAAGTTAGAAGTATATAAAAAGGCTAAAGAGTTTAATAAAAAAATTTCAATCTTCCTCAAAGAAAAAAATCTGGACAGAGTTACAAATGACCAGCTAAGAAGGGCTTCATTCAGTATTATGTTGAATATTGCAGAGGGATCAGGGAGATATTCAAAAGCTGATAAAAGAAATTTTTACGTAATATCCAGGGGGTCATCTTTTGAATGTGTTGCCATACTTGATTATCTGATGGACTCTGAAATAATAGAGAAGCAACAGTTTGATTCATTCTATAAGGATTTGGAAGAAATTTCCAAAATGCTTTATGCTTTGATAAGGACTTTATCGTAAATCATTCAAAAGGGACAATACTTTCGAATTACATAACACAAAGTAATTGCACTAAATCCTCTATCAAAAATCTATAATTCAGAACGTTTATGTTCACAGAGAAAAGCCTGATCGTGTAAATCAGGCTTTTTTTTATACCTGTATCTTCGATTTGAAATCGCATGCAACCGGGGTAATGACCAGCCCGTGGCCCGGCCCTGTGCGAGGGAATAATCCTGCTGGGATCACTTGTTTGAATTGTCAAATCTGACTATTTTCCGGAGGTGCTTATTAAAATTGTAGACTTTTTTTCTCGATTGTGTAATAATTCAACAAAAGTATACCGTATCAGGAATCATTATCCAAAGGTGGCATTACAACAAGGACATCCCTCATTAAGTGTTGGTTTCTGGCATGATATATGAATTTTTTGTATGCGGGCTGTGAATTGAATGAAATACTCACACCAATCGTTTAAAAACCTAAACAAACTAAGAAAATGAAATACACATTAAATTTCAATAAACTCGATAATTCAAAAGTATCATTGGTTGGCGGTAAAAATGCTTCGCTGGGGGAAATGTTCCAGCAGTTAAGTTCAAAAGGGATAAACATACCCGATGGTTTTGCTACCACCGCTGAAGCATACCGGAAGTTTATCAAAGAGAACGACATTGAAGATAAACTAAAAGAAACACTGTCTGCTGTTGATCCCGGAGACCAGGGCAGCCTACAAAAAACAGGAAAAAAATGCAGGGATTATATTATGAACAGCAATATTCCCAAAGAAATAGAAGAAGACATTCTGGATGCATTCAGAAATCTTAAAGACCGTGAAGATGCCGTTAGTAGTGTAGCCGTACGAAGCAGTGCCACAGCCGAAGACCTGCCCGATGTCAGTTTTGCCGGTCAGCACGAATCGTACATGAACATAACTAACCAGGAGGATTTGTTGCAGGCATGGAAAAAATGTGTGGCTTCGCTTTTTACCGACCGGGCCATTAAATATCGCGAAGAAAATGGTTTTGATCATATGAAAGTGGCACTGGCGGTAGGTGTACAGAAAATGGTACGGTCTGATAAAGCATCAGCCGGAGTGGCTTTTACGCTGGACCCAGAGAGTGGATTCAGAAATGTGATCCTGATAAATGGTGCCTGGGGACTGGGTGAAAACGTGGTACAGGGTACGGTGCGAACCGATGAGTTTTACCTCTACAAAAAAGCATTAAAAGAAGATAAAAAAGCCATTCTTGCGAAGAATACGGGAACTAAAAGAAAAACCATGGTATATACCAGTGGTAAAGAAGGAGAGGACAGCATTAAAAATGTTGATACCCCTGAGGAGAAGCAAAAACAGTTGGTTTTAAATGATGAAGAATTAACTATGCTCGGCAAGTGGTGTCTGGAAATTGAAGAGCATTACGATAAGCCCATGGATATTGAATGGGCCAAAGATGGCAATTCTGATAAACTTTATATTGTTCAGGCACGGCCCGAAACCGTGCATTCTGCAAAAAAAGAAAAAACCAGTTTTAAAAAGTATTCCATTGAAACAAATGGCGATGAAGAAGTTATTCTCAAAGGAATCGGAATTGGTGATAAAATTGCTTCGGGAAAAGCAAAAATTCTTGATTCGCCCGATGATGCTGACAAGATTCAGAAAGGGGATGTGCTGGTAACAGAAATAACCAATCCCGACTGGGATCCCATCATGAAAAAAGCCTCGGCAATTGTGACCAATAGTGGCGGAAGAACCAGTCATGCCGCCATTGTTGCACGTGAACTGGGTGCTGTTGCCGTTGTCGGAGCCGGGAATGCTACAGAGCAAATTGAAGATGGACAGGAAATTACAGTATCGAGTGCCAAAGGTAACGAAGGCTTTATATACAAAGGCAAGCTGGATTGGAAAGAAGAAGAAATTGATCTGAAAAAAACCGGAAACCCCGATACCGAGGTAATGCTTATTCTCGCAAACCCGGGAACTGCTTTTCAAAATGCAATGTATCCAGTCGACGGGGTCGGGCTAATGCGTTTGGAATTTGTAATTAACGGATCGATCAAGATTCACCCGATGGCACTGGTTAATTTTGATAAAATTGAAGACAAGGAAATAAAAAAAGAAGTCGAGCAAATCACACAGGGCTACAGTAATAAAAAGGAATACTTTATTGATAAACTATCCATGGCTGTTGGAACCATAGCAGCAGCCTTTTATCCGAAAGATGTTATTGTACGCATGAGCGATTTTAAAACCAATGAATATGCCGATTTGATCGGTGGAAAACAGTTCGAGCCCGAGGAAGACAATCCGATGGTAGGATTCCGCGGAGCATCGCGTTACTACCATGAAAACTACAGGGACGGTTTTGCTCTTGAATGCCAGGCCATGAAGGTTGTACGCGAAGAAATGGGGCTGACAAATGTGAAATTAATGATTCCATTTTGCCGTACCGTTGAAGAAGGCAAGAAGGTAAAGGAAACCATGGCAGAAAATGGTCTGGAAAGGGGTAAGAACGAACTTGAGATTTATGTAATGACAGAAATACCCAGTAATGTGATCGAAGCCGATGCCTTTGCCGCCGAATTTGATGGATTTTCGATAGGCTCAAACGATCTTACACAGCTTACTTTAGGAATCGACCGTGATTCCGAAATAATAAGTGACCTGTTTGATGAGCAAAACCCGGCAGTGAAAAAAACAATTGCTTCCGCTATTGAATCGGCAAGAAAGAACAAACGAAAAATAGGCCTGTGCGGTCAGGCTCCCAGTGATTTCCCGGAATTTGCCCGGTTTCTTGTCAAAAATAAGATTGACAGCATTTCCTTCAATCCTGATGCCCTTGCAAAAGGAATTGAAAACATAGTGAAAGCAGAAAAGCAATAAATGAATGGAAACTGACACAGTGAGGCTGACATCAATTGCCTTATAAAGGCATAAACTACATGTTTCCCTGCAATAATAAATGTATTAACCAACAAAGCTCTAGTAAGATGATGAATATTATACTGTTAGGATTACCCGGAAGTGGAAAGAGTACCCACGGAAAAAAGATCGCTGAAAAATACGGATTGTATTACCTGGAATCGGGTGAAATTTTCAGAAAAAAAGCAAAAAAGGATACAGA
>DASQZP010000793.1:0-2946 GCA_035638655.1 Bacteroidales bacterium | reverse complement strand
ATGTGTCCTGGTCACAATCCGGAATTATTTCCTTAACATACAGAAAATTACCACTTTCTTCACCTTTTGTCCAGAGACGTTTTTTCGTTCTGCTGTAAAATGTAACCTTTTTCTCTTCCAGGGTTTTCTGATAGGCTTCCGGATTCATAAATCCAACCATTAATACTTTATTTGTTTTTATATCCTGAATAACTGCCGGTACTAATCCTCCCTGTTTTTCAAAATCAAGCTCCTGTTTCATTTCTCTTATTCTTTTTGTGTAATTTCAATTAATATTTTTTACCCTGTTACAACCGTACAGCTACTTCATTTTCATGTAAATACCCTTTAAGATCGGGAATACTTATTTCATTAAAATGGAATATACTGGCAGCCAGCGCGGCATCAGCCTTTCCTTCTCTGAATACCTCAGTAAAGTGTTCCATTTTTCCGGCACCTCCTGATGCAATCACCGGAATGCTCAGTCTTTCAGATAATTCAGACAAAGCCTCACATGCAAAACCATTTTTTACGCCATCATGATTCATTGACGTAAACAGTATCTCACCGGCTCCGCGATCCTGTACTTCTTTGGCCCAGGTAAATAACTCACGGCCGGCAGGAATTCTTCCGCCGTTTATATAAACCTCCCATTCCACATCAGTAAGCTTTGCATCAATAGCAACGACAACAAACTGATTTCCAAATCCCTTAGCAATCTGATCAATCAAACCGGGGTTTTTCACTGCCGAAGAATTGATGGATATTTTATCAGCACCGGCACTCAGCAACACTTCGGCATCACTGAATTCACTGATCCCGCCACCAACGGTAAAGGGAATATTGAGATTATGCGCAATCCGTTTCACCAGATCAGCAAAAGTCTTTCTCTTTTCATGTGAAGCTGTAATATCAAGGTATACCAACTCATCGGCACCCTGACGGGCGTATTCGGCTCCAAGCTCTACAGGGTCTCCGACCTGTTGAATATCAACAAACCGCACTCCTTTTACGGTTTGTCCATCCCTGACGTCCAGACAGGGAATAATTCTTTTTGCAAGCATAAGCAATAGTTTTAGAGAAATTTTTTAAGTTCTTCCAGTGTAATGTTTCCTTCATACAGGGCTTTTCCAATAATCACTCCGCCAATCCCCATATCATTTAATTTTTCCACCTCATTCACTGATGCAACACCGCCACTGGCAATTATTTTTGACTGTTTGTATCTTTTTTGCAAATCATCGTATAGTTCAAGGGCTGTTCCGATTAACATGCCATCCCTGCTAATATCGGTGCAGAGAATATTTTTGACTCCATACGCTGTATAATTGTCTAAAAAATCGAATAAGCGCGTGCCGGTTGTTTCGAGCCAGCCTGATACTGCTATATAGTTGTCTCTGACATCAGCACCAAGTATTAACTTATCAGGGCCATAATTTGACAACCATGATAAGAAAAGCGCCTGTTGGGTAACAGCAACACTACCAATTGTGGCCAGCGATGCACCTGCATCAAAAACAGCATCCAGGTCTTCTCCGGATTTTATACCACCACCAAAATCTACCTGCAGAGAGGTATTGGAAACGATTTTTTCAAGTACCGGCAGATTAACTATATGCTTTTCCTTTGCCCCGTCCAGATCAACAAGGTGTAATCTCCGGATACCGGCATCCTCAAATTCTTTTGCCACTTTAACGGGATCTTCGTTGTATATTTTTTTTACATTATAATCTCCCTGGCTCAGGCGGACACATTTACCCTCAATGATGTCTATTGCCGGAATAATTTCTATCATAATTCAATAAAATTTTTTAAAATACGTGCCCCGATTTCTCCGCTTTTCTCAGGATGAAACTGGGTAGCATAAAAATTATCTCTTTGTAAAGCAGCACTGAAAGGTACTATGTATTCTGTTTCAGCTGCTGTGTTATCACCTGTTTCAGCATAAAAACTATGCACAAAATAAACGTATTGACGCTCAAACATTGGTTCAAATAATTCACCTTTGAGATTATGAATACTGTTCCAGCCCATATGAGGCACTTTCAATGGTCCTTCAAACTTTTTAACCTGCTCATCAAAGATACCCAGACAGTCTGTATCTCCTTCTTCAGAATGTGAACACATTAATTGCAAGCCAAGGCAAATTCCCAGTACAGGTTGTTTTAGGCTGGTAATAAGCGTATCCAGATTCCTTTTTCTGAGATATTTCATCGTAGTACTGGCTTCCCCCACTCCGGGAAAAATTACCCTGTCAGCATTTCTGATTGTTTCATGATCATCAGTAATTAAAGGATACACACCAAGCCGGTTCAGTGCAAATTCCACCGACATTATATTTCCGGCATTATACTTAATTATTACTACCTCCACTTTGCTTTCTGTTTAATGTATTTTAACTAAATACGATTGTTCTGTTATTATATATTAGTATTTTACGGTTAATATGAGCATAAACAGCCCTGGACAGAACGATTTTTTCCAGATCCTGCCCGCGCCGCATCAAATTATTAACTGAATCGGTATGACTGATACGGGTAACATCCTGGGCAATGATAGGCCCTGCATCCAATTGTTCTGTTACATAATGACTGGTCGCCCCCATAATTTTTACGCCTCTCTCATAAGCCGAATGATAGGGTTTTGCCCCGGGGAAAGCCGGAAGAAACGAATGATGAATGTTAATAATCCTGTCAGGGTAAGCTTTAATAAACCCAGAAGATAAAATCTGCATATAGCGGGCCAGTACAACAAAATCAATGTTGTTTTCCTGAAGTAATTTAAGCTCGAGTTCCTCTGTTTCAGTCTTATTTTCATCATTTTTTCTGAAAAGATAAAAAGGAATTCCGAATCTTTCGGCAACCGGAGCCAGGTCTTCATGATTACTTATGACAAGTGGAATCTCCACCTGCCATTCTCCTGCCTGGTAACGGGAAAGTATATCATACAGGCAATGTGACATTTTTG
>DASQZP010000792.1:0-19377 GCA_035638655.1 Bacteroidales bacterium | reverse complement strand
CCTTGTTCTCCATCAATGATAGCAGGCATAACTGAACCTATTCTTTCCTTAATAGTATCTGTGGTATTCGGAAAACGGTAGGAATAGTTAAAATCATCAATTGCCCTGATATAGAACTTATATCGTGTTGAAGCAATATTTCCGACATGAAAAACAATTCCTCCGGGATTCGCCCTGTGGTTATCCAGAATAAAATCATAACCGCCAGAAGCATTTGGATTCTTACGCATATAACCTGTTTGTCCGGAAATATCAGCAATTACAAAATTTGTAGTGTCCTCGCCCTGTAAAATAATGGGTTGTATTTTATCGGGCAATGCAACCGGGCAGTCATGCAAAATATAAACCATCCCGTTGCTGGCACTGTAAGCACTGTCAATTGCATATTTATTGAAAGGAACTTTTACATTAAACATGGAAATAAGTGTATCCAGTATGCTGTTCCTGTCATAGCGTCCGCGGAAAATATAATCTTTGGCCACATTCCAGTGGGTAATACTGTCAGTTTTTGCATCATCATTTTTAACCGTGTAATACTTTCTGAACTTATCAAATTCCTGCTGGAAAACATCATCTGTAACCAAAAACACAGTTGATAATGAATCTTCATCACTCAGGTCCCGGATATAAGCCAGCACCGGATTACTCCATACTATTCCTGTTACTGTATCATATACCGGTTCAAAGGTCAACGGATCATATCCTGTTTGCCGGGCTACATTAGGATTGAAAATCTCGCCTGTAAGAGAATTAATATAATCAGTATGCGCCTTACAAAGATCAGTTGTTTGAATAAATTCCCAAATATTCATTTTCGGGATTAACGGCTTGTCAATAATGTGCAAAATTCCATTTTTGGCAGGTACATCCAATGGTTTAATTAACCCAGCATCATCTACTTTTCCATCAAGATAATTAAGCGTAATTGTTTTCCCTGAAAGGGTTTTAATTCTGCCTTCCGGTTGCGCATCAAAATATGAATAAAGTGTTAAGCTGATGTGATTCTCCACAAATTGCTTCAATTTAACCGGATCATTAACAATCGCGTTATCCAGCGCTGACAAAGCATCATTATTTGGAGCCCATACAGTATACGTTCTGTTTGAGGTGATCACAGAATCCATCCCGGTTTCATGGAGATAATCAGCAAATGCTGATAATTCAGGTCTTGAGCTGATTAATTCCATGAGATTATCTCCGGTTACATCCGCATTGATCTTATCATGTTCTTCCCAGGGATCCTGACAACCAGCGAATCCAATTAAAATAAGGGCTGAGAAAAACAATAATTTCCAGTTTTTTGACATATTGTTCTATTTTAGAAGTAGTTCTTCATTTATATTTTAATTACTCTCAGGTCTGTCGACCAGAATTCCATTCTTATCTACTCTTGGCCATGTCTGTGGATCGTCATAAGGAATGATATGGATCATATCAAGCCAAACATGATCACGGCCATCATTAATTGTAACGAATTTTATAGTATGCTTTCCGGTTGTAGGTACATCAATAGTCCCAGCCAAACGGCCTACAAAACGTCCATGCAGATCAGTCCAAAAGGGCTCTCCGGCTGCAGCTACGACAGTACTGTCATTTGGATTGAAATTATACCGTTTATAACCAGTCAGTTCAAGATCATCATCACTAAGGTCTTCCGGAATAGTAACATTATTATCACAGAGGTTTGGTAACTGTTCTCCGTCAAAATAGACCATAAAGATCGGACGTCTGGCCTGACTGACATTCCTGGTGCAAACCCATAATTTGTATTTTCCCTTAACAATAAGCGGGGAAGTAAATTCAATCCAGGGTATACCCTGCTGGCGCAGATTGATATCCAGGTAATCACTATATACATAATACTGTCCCATCCAGCCGGCATCAACAGCGTATCCGATGGTAGAATTGGTTCCCCAGTTGACACCTGCAAGCTGACCATACTGAACATCCAGGTATTGTCCCGGTTTCCGGAAGATTCCAACCATTTTTCGCAGTTCAGGCTGATTGGCAACATCCCAGTATACCGGCATCGGGTTTCTTACCTTAATACCGAAATTCTTGGTCATCACATGATATACTCCGTTACCGGCAGTAATATCACTGTTGAGCCTGTCTACAGGTGCTCCTCTTTCGAGTTTTCCGTTGAATACTTCTTCATTTACCAGGACAGAATCACCTTTAAGCTTTATTGTAATTACCTCAAGCGGAGCCATTGTTACCAGCGAACGCTCCATTACCATGTCAGTAACATATTTAAGACTGTTATCCAGACAATGATAAGCAGTATAAAGATAGAGGCTGTCTTCCGGATTGGAAGGATCACCTGTATCGCTGTAACGCGTCTTCAGATCTTCGAATGAATTAATGCCATCTTTATGATAGGCCTCATCAGTAACGGCTAATACAGTAAACCACCTTCTGTTATCCACAACCGGTTGATCGGGATCGGTGGGAATGGCCTCCATCGAAGGCATCAATTTAAGAGTATCGGCAAGCGTTGTAGCTTTCAGGGCTGCAGAAAATATACTAAATTGAGGATCTTCATCAATCATTGTAGCAATTGGTTTTGTTACAGGATCGAGGACAGTACTTATTGCGTGTATAATACCGTTTGCTGCATGAATATCACGATGAACAATAGTAGAATACTTATTTATTTTGATCTTAGCTTCTCCATTCTCGAAATAAGTACGGGCTGTAAGATACTGTCCGTACATTGTAGGCTTTGGAAGTTTCCCATCAGTAAACTGCGTGGTATTCAGGGTATCAATAATAATATGATATCTTACCAGATCGGTAAGCTCCTTCTGAGTGAAATCATCCAGTGTTTTTCCTTTCTTTTTAAGAAAAGCATCAATGGCATCATTAGTTGGGGCAAAGCAGGTGTAAGTACCATAAGCATCAAGAAAAGACAGATTCCCGGATTTTTGAAGCAGATCATAGAACTCCGAAAAATTATCAGGATTATCTTTAAAATAGGTACCAATAAGCACGTCATTAGAAGTAGCCTGAACATAGTCCACTTTTTTGCAACTATTCAGAAGCACACCACCAAGGATGACAAATGCAACAATTAATCTGTTTATCATTATTTTCATGTCTGGCTCCTTTTAAAAATTTTGTTGAGTTTCATAAAACGGATTCTGCACCAGTGCAGGATTTGCATCCAGTTCACCAAAATAAATGGGCAGGTAATGACTAAGCGTATCCTCATATTTATTTTTAATGGTAAGCTGTTTATCCGGTGGTGCAGCCTTTAACACCATATCGATGAGCAGTTGTTTATTTTCATAATGATTCCGTCGTGCAAACCTTAGAATATCAAACCATCTTTTCCCTTCATAGGCAAATTCTCTGGCTCTTTCTGCCAACAGAAACTCATTCACCGAACGTTTATCTGTGGCACCGCCCCAAACATCAGATATTTTAGAGGCTTTGGCCCTGTTCCGTATCTGATGGATTAAATCAAGTGCATCCTGCCCGCGATTCAGTTGAGCGAGAGCTTCTGATTTCATGAGCAGAATATCAGCATATCTGTAAATAATAAAATGCGCCCATGATTCACTTTCTGCACGCAGGTCTTCACGGTTTATTCCCAGATATTTCCATATTGAATAATTATCACTTGACTTATATGATCCACCGTCTGCACGTACATCAGCATCCTGAGGCAGGGTATATTCATCCTGAGGGAAATATTCTTCAATAGCTACCGGAGAAGCAACCAGGTATCTTCTGGTTCTGAAAATATTATAATAAGGGTTTTGCTTATCCTGCGAGAACTGAAGTTCAAAAATACTTTCAATAGAGTTACCGGTACCGTATAATGTAGTAAACCACTCTTTATCCCCGGGTACCAGCGAATATTTTTTTCCATCAATTACCTTGTTACACGCCAGTAATGCGGAGTCATACTGCTCAGTCCACAGATATACATCAGCTTGAATAGCATTGATTGCATATTTAGTAAGTCTGCCTTTGTTTGAGGCAATATCACCATAACTTTCAGGTGCGTATTCCTCAGCTTTTTTCAGGTCAGATTTTATCAGATTAAAAATCTCTGTCCGTGAACTTTTGGGTACGGCAAATTTTTCTCCGTCATTAGTGGTAGCATTAGTTTTTAAGGGTACCTCATCAAAGACGCGCACCAGATAAAAATACATTAGTGCTCTAAGCCCGTATGCCTCGCCCTCGTAATGCTGCAAAGCTTTTGTGGTAAAGGACGGGTCAACATCCTGTACTCCTGGAGCATAGTGTAAAACAGTGTTGCAATAATTGATGGTCCTGTAGAAGGCTCCCCACTCACAAAGCCGGTTATCCGGCAGTATATCACCGTTCACTACATACTGAAAATCAGTATTCAGTCGACTGGTTGTAACCATGTCGGCTCTTAATTCTCCCCAAAGGAACAGCTGTTGCGGTATATCATAGCCAGATCCCTGATTGTTTCCCAGTAAAGAAGCATAACATCCCATTACGGCAGCTTCAACGTCTTCCTTGGATTTCCAGAATTCCTGTACAATAATTCCATCCTGAGGCTCCAGATACAGCCAGTCGCTACAACTGTTAAAAGTAAAGGAGCCCAGTATAATTAGTATTATAAGACGAACTTTTTTCATTTTCCCGGATAATTATTTTTTAAATTAGTTCTTATCATTTTTCAAACAGGCTATTTTAGAAGGTTACTGACAAATTAAGGGTAACTTCTTTGGTTCTGGGTGTTGTAGAATCATCATAGCCTACGGTATAAATAGTACCATCACTACTGTTGATGCTTATTTCAGGATCCTGTCCGAGGTAATTTGTGAAAGTCAGCAAATTATTGAGTGTAGTAGATATTCTGGCCTGTTTAATTCCAAACTTATCCAGATACCTTGAAGGGATCCTGTAGGTAAAAGTTATATATTTCAACCTCAGGAACGAACCATCCTCAACAAACCTGTCGGAACCAAGCCAGTTGTATCCATAACCAATCAGGGCCCGGGGCATATCAGTTACATCTCCCGGATTTTTCCATCTTTTCAGGGTTGCTGTAGTCTGGTTATTATAATTAAACATGTTTTCTGTATTCATCTTGGTACGGTTGATGATCTCGTTGCCATACCTTCCGTAGAAGAAGAAATTAAATGAAAATGCCTTGTAGGTAACTGAAGATCCAAAACCACCGGTAAAATCCGGATTGGCATCGCCCAGGTAAACAACATCGAGGTAATTGATATTGCCATCATGGTTAATATCAGCATATTTGGCATCACCCGGCTGGAACTGATAATTAATGGAAGGATAATTATAGACCATTTTAACGGGATTACCATTGGGGTCAAAGATTTTATTACCATCAGCATCACGGGCAATAATATCATTTTCGTTGCTAAACACACCAAGGTACTTATAACCGTAAAACGAACCAATGGGGTTACCCACCTGAATAATTCGTTTATAATCACCGTTGGTTGTGGTACGACCTCTTTCCAGCGGGAAGTTATCAGCCACCGAACGAAGGATGTTATAATTCCTGGCAATGTTAAAGTCGAACGATACTGTAAGATCGCCTGTTCGTACCGGATAGGAACGGAAACTGAAATCCCAGCCCTGTACATCCATGGAACCAACATTCATGGTAACATTTGAATATCCTGATGAAGAGGCGATCGGAACATTGTTGCCAAACATATCATGTGTTGAATTCTGATAGAAGTCAAGGTCAATCATCAACCGGGACTTAAACATCTCAAGAGTCAGACCAAAGTCCTTGGTGGTAAATGATTCCCATTTCAGGTTCTGTAATTCCATATCTGCAGGATAAATTGCTTTGTTCCCGAGATAAGTCCAGTTAAATGTACTGTAGTTATTAAAAAACAGGTATGGGTAACGGGGGCTGTGACCATTTTGTCCGTAACTGAATTTAAGTCTGAAATCATCCAGGAAGGTAAACCGTTGCATAAAAGGTTCGCCTGAGATTCTCCAGGCACCTGAAAGACTTGGAAAATAACCGAAACGATATTTCTTATCAAATCTTGAATTTCCTTCTCTTCTGACACCGGCGGCAAAAATATACCGGTCTTTAAAAATATAGTTAACCAATCCGAGCAAACCATCGTCCCTGTTTTGGGTGGTTGTTGAGTACATATCTGTACCCGGTTCGTTAATCCTTGCCGGATTTGAAGGGTCAGTCAGAGAGGATGAAGCTGAATTCCCGGTCTGCACGTTATAGACCAGTCCGCGATAATCGTTGGTCTGAAAATTAACTGTAGCAGTAAGATCATGCACTTTGTTAAATATCTTATGATAGGTCAACCGGTTATTTGTATAGATTGTATAGTTGTCCTCGTCATTATCCCTCGCCATGTTAACAGTTATATCAGTCCACGGACGGCCTGTTGCTTTTTGCGGAAGGAAATAATTTCGCTTGAAATCATTTACTGTAAATGCCACATCAGAAGCAAAAGTTAACCCGGGAAGGATATTATAGTAAAGAGAGAACTTTGTATCCACCCGGTCGTTCATGGTCTGGTACATGCCATATTCGGCCATAGCAACAGGATTATATGTTCCCATGTGCTTTTCATCGTTGTAATAGTAGTATCCCTGTATATTACTGGATGGGGAGAAATAGTTAGGAGTTGGGTTGCCACTTGCATCATACTCATATATAGCCATATTAGGCATCTTCTGGATAGCCTTAGCTCTTATATATCTGTCGAAATTACTGTTGGTTTTACCATGGGCATATGACATATCTGCGCGTAATCTAAGTTTATTGGAGATATTATAATCGAGATTGAGACGACTGGTAATACGTTGCAGATCAGTACCCAGTGTCACACCAGTTTGTCCCTGATAATTGACTGAGAAGCGGTAAGTTGTTTTGGAACCTCCTCCGGTCAGCGACAGGTCATGGTTATTTATAAATCCATTTCTGGAGATGGCATCCAGCCAGTTTGTATTTTGACCATAGTTATAATACCACCACGGATCACTTGGATCATACTGGAGCTCTTTGTTCAGGTTCGTGTTAAGCGGAATACCATTTACATTCATGGTACCTTCAGAGATAAGTGTTGAATACTGGTCCCCGTTAAGTAGCGGAATAGGCTTGGGTTCAAACTGGAAAGTTCCCCTGTAAGTATAGGTAACAAGAGGCTTTCTGGACCGGACACCCCTTTTGGTTGTAATAGACAATACACCATTAGCTCCTTTGGTCCCCCATAATGCAGTTGCTGATGCATCTTTAAGAACTGTAATCTCCTTAATATCATCAACAGAGATATTCAGCATCTGTGCATACCCTTGTTCATTGGCCGTGGCAAAGTTAAAGTCTGAAGCTACCGTTGTTTCGTAAGGTATATTATCCACAACGATCAATGGTTTACTGTTGGCTGTAAGTGTACTTACTCCACGGATACGAATAGACATGCCACCGCCGGGGTCACCGGAATTGGAAACAATGTCAACACCCGATATACGTCCCTGCAATGCTTCATCGACAGTTGAGGCCTGTACATCCTCCAGTTTTTTCATGCTGATTTTTTCGATTGGCACAGCTAAATCACGGTCGTTAACATTCATAAAGCCCGTATTTATTTTCCGCTCACCGACAATTTCCACTCCCTGCAGACTTGTTACATCTTCATTCAGTGCAATATTAATATGAGTACGTCCATTAATATCAAGGATTTGTTGTTTAAAACCCACAAAACTTACCTGGATCCGGTTGTCTAAGCTGGTTACAGGTAATACATAATTTCCGTCCACATCAGTAATTGTACCCTTGATAATACGGTTATTTTTGTCAAGCTCAGCAATAGAAGCACCAGGCAGGCCAAGCTTATCACTATTACTAATTACTTTCCCTTTCAACAATGTTTTTCCCTGACCAAAAGCGGGATTCTGTAACAGAATAACCCCTGAAATCAGAAATAACACACATGTAAGAATTTTTTTCATTTCAGCAGATATTTTTGCAGTTTTAGTAGCTCAGATAATTATCTATCAAATGTATGACACACCGATTGCCCAGTACATTACTTTTATCGTTGATAACATGGGCACTCCGGTTATTTCTATCAACAATGCGAAGGTTATCAGGCTCATTGAAAATAGTAACATATGTCTTTCCGTCAATATCTTTATAAAGTGTTTCGCGCTGTCCGTTAACTTCCCCGTCAGGTACAACAATAACATTAGATATTGTGTGATACATAACGAAAGCCAGCAACTGATCCTGCTCATCCTGCGTAAAATCGGCAAAGGTTATTTCCGGCAGGTAGCCGTCTCTGACAGCAGCATCAATAGCAGTATCATTTGGAATTAATAATGTATTGTTCTTCGTATTTTCAATATTGGCAATCGCCTTGGTGTTTGCATCGTAAACATATCCATTAAGTGAAGAGGCTGATTTTTGCAAATACTGGTAAAATTTACTGAAACTGGATTTTCCTTCAATTTCAGCGCCGATATTTTTGATCGAATATTTAAGAGCGTTATTCAATACATAGGAAACTCCATTGCTGGATATACTCTTCTTACCTGCAATAATCACCTCAGATTTTTCTGCATTTCCTGCAGCAAAAACAAATCCACCGGCATAACGGATGTATTCTCCGCCTTCGTCCAGTGAGGTACGAACAATACCGGTACCGGAAAGATCATCAAGTTGTTTGTTTACAACTATATGCAGATTCATAATCCTGTTCAGGGCAACTGTTGGATTTGTTCCCAGGTCAGGATTGTCTACACTCCATGAATTTCGTGAGCCATCATAACTAAGACCTAACGTTTCAAAGGCGCTGTTTGGAATGATAAATAAAGTCTGTTTGATATTTGGATTTCTGACGATATAGTATAGTTCTGTTGACCTGAGCGCCTGTAGGAATAATGAATAATCCGGGTTCAGGTTAACGTTTCCTAATAAGGTATAAAAGGCATCAGAAGCCTGAACCTTATCTGTTCCGTAAAAGATCCCGTTACTGGCTATTTTCTTCTCAACAATATCGGATTCAGGATCAAATCGGGCTGGCTCTCCAGAATAGTTGATGGTTACGTCAAATTTACTGGGCCATACAGAAGTTCTGAAAAGATGTGAATTTACAAATTCAGCAATCAGATCAGGAGACATATAATCCAGTGATTTATAATACTTAAGAAATTTTTCATTGAAGAACTTATCTACCGCCGCGTTGTTCGGTACAAACATTGTCCAGCCATCTTTCTGCGCATCATATTGCTCACCCTCTCCATATCTCATGAAATTCTCACAGTTGGGAGCAAAATTCATTATCGGATAATCCTTTACGTATACTGTTTGCTTTGTTCCGGAAACCTGTTCATAACGTGATTGAAAAGCATCAGGAGCAACACTATAATCCTTCATATACTTATCCAACACCTCCTTAAATTTGCTGTACTCAGGATTGTCTCCCAGCATCTCCTCCAAATTCTCAAGAGGGGTAATTACCTTATCTATAACATGAATATATCCGTTTTCAGCCCTCAGGTCTTTCTCAGTCACTTTGGCATTTACAACATTAAAACCAGAAAACTCAGTATTTGGATAAAAATAGTTATAATCATAGGAGGTAAGATTCCTGGTAGCCATAAAGGCAGAAGTGAAATAAGGGATATGTTTGTAATTGTTATCATCCGTCTGGAAATTACCAGGAGTTTCCGGAAGCAGTTCCACTGCATTCATATCCACCACTTTTTCCATACTGCCATTCACCTCTTCATCATACACCCATTTAAAATTTGATGTCCTTCTTTTAAATGCTTCGTCAGGAACCCAGTCCTGAAGAGCCGAAGACTGATAATCGTCTAACTGATCAGAAGAATAAGCGTTGGGTACCAATAGATAACTGACAATTTCCCTGGCGGTAGCAGAATCGATAGCATCCACAGAAGCGAGGCCATGATCGCTGAGATATTTAGAAAATGCTTCATCTGTTGGAGCAAAGACAGTGAAATAACCGGCATTGGAAAGAATATCCTTGTAACCGGAGTTATCAATTAATTTTAAAAAGGAATCAAAACCACCTTTTTCTGCCAGCTGTGGATAAATCGGTTTTTCAAGCCAATCAGGCCGCTCGTAGTATTGTTTAATTTCTTTTTTGCAACCTGAAAGTACCAGCAGTGTTCCCACAATTAGTACAATGCCGGAAATCAATTTCGTTGTTCTTCTCATATTGGTTTACTTATTTTGTCAAGATGCTGTTTTAATTAGCTACATTAGTAGTGAGATATTTTAATTATGGTAAATTTTATGATTTAAGGATTAAATTGGGCAATTTTCTTCTGTGATGAAATTATAAACTCTTCAGATGTATAAGTGTTTACAAATGAGCTATTATAAAGATATCTCTTTTTTAAGTTTAAATTTTGGATTTCAAAACTAAATTGAGAATAATTTATTTTGGAAATAAGAGAATTAGTGAAGGGATTATCTTTGCAGGTTGAAAGTTCGGTTTCATGATAGTAGTTTTTAATTAGCAGCATAATAATAACTAATTTCGTATTAAAATATTTTGTGAGTATTACAATTGTTTAAATTCTGAATGCAATATCTCACGATATTTTTAATATTGTAAAAATATGTCAGATTGATTTCTTGGTCAATGAACATTTTGGTTATATATTTGCACTTTTTGATACAGTATGAAAAACAATAATTTTTTTAAGTATCTCACACCGGGAAACGAAGATGAAGAATGGGGCTTTTACCTCAACGTAGCAGGCTATGCAACTATCTTACCTGGTGAAGAATATCCGCCTCATGGGCACCCTAATGGTTACAACTTTGATTATGAAACCGGAAGGGTGTTGCATGAATACCAAATTAATTACATTACTGAAGGCAGTGGCATGATAGAAACCATGAGGGGCAAATTTAAAATCAATCCGGGTACCATATTGTTATTATATCCCGGTGTATGGCACCGTTACCGCCCCAATAAGAAAACGGGCTGGAAAGAGCATTATATTGGATTTAAGGGCGAAATTGCCGATAAACTACTCTCTAATAAATTCTTTGAAACCCACCGCCCTGCCATCAGAGTTGGATATAACGATAAGATGATCGACACCTTTTATTCTATCATTGATGATGTTAAGATCGAAAATCCGAGTTTTCAACAGGTTTGCTCCGGTACAGTAGTAAGTTTGCTGGGACAGATCATTTCTACAGTGAAAAACAAGGACTTTGACGGAAAAGAAATCGAAGAGAAAATCAGAAAGGCAAGGATCATTATCCGGGACAATGTAAACTCCGGGATCGATCCGGCTAAGCTTGCTTCTGAGCTGTTTATGAGCTATTCCTATTTCAGAAAACTATTTAAAAAATATACAGGTGTCAGTCCTACTCAATATGTCTCGTTGCTAAGAATCCAGAAGGCCCGCGACATGATCATCAATTCACAAATGCCCATTAAACAGATCGCCTATGAATGCGGTTTCCCTTCAATCTTCTATTTTTCAAGGTTTTTCAAGCAGAAACTGGGTATTTCACCCTCGGAATTGCGTAAAAAACCGGCTGAAGAAGATTATTAGGATTGGCCGGTAATGGAAACTTCGGGTGAGCATACAAAAAACAGGGTCGGATGCTGTAAAACATAGATTTTTCACCGCTTGCTTCGTTTTTATAGATTACTGTGCTTCTTTGATTTAAAATCCAGGGAAAAGAAATCAGTGCCTTCCATCAAATTATCAAAAAGTGTAAAACTGTCTGATTGCTGATTATTACGGGCAAACAGCGAGACAAACATCATTTTTGTATAAACTGATCCGGATTTAATAAAATAAAAAAGTGATAATATCTTATCATTTTCCGCAATGGTCAAATTTTATATTTTCTTAAAAATTTAAGATGCAGGCAGGGGAGAGATGAGAGGTTGAGAGGTGAGTCATTTAGTTGTTTAGGAGTTTAGAAGTTCATATGTAATCCTGATATTTATAATGTAATGAATAACGTTAATAGTTGAATCGGGTTAGACCACGAGTCTGGAGACTCTCGGCAGCCGGGGAATCCTTATCTCACCGCCGCACCCATGATTTTTATATTGCAGAAGTTATCGGAATCGACGGATAGCAACTTTCAATTTATCTGCAGGTTATTCTCCAAAGAATTTTAACCCGACGATAGATACCACCAGCAAAAAAAGGAAGAAAACGCGGGCGGCGTGTACCGGTTCATGAAAAAGGAGGATACCTGCAACAGCCGTTCCCAAAGCCCCTATGCCGGTCCATACCGCGTAGGCCGTACCCACGGGAAGGACTTTTACCGCTTCAGACAGGAAATAAACACTGATCAGCATGGCCACTCCCGTTCCCACGGTGGGCCACAAGCGGGTTAATCCTTCGGTATATTTCAGGCTAACCGCCCATACTGTTTCAAATAAACCGGCAATAATCAGGTAAAACCAGGCCATAAATCAAAACTTTATTAAATTTGTTAATATACTAAAATCAGTTTTCAAAGATAATGTTTTCCCGGTGCGAACAAGTAAAGAATGTGTTTATGAAAAAATATCTGATTTTCATAGTGACCTCAATAATATTTTTAACCTCCTGTAAGACAATGGAAAATGTGCCAACTACTGTTCAGTCAGTCGATTTAAACCGCTATGCCGGCAAATGGTATGAGATTGCAGCTTATCCCCAGCGTTTTGAGAAAGGTTGTCATTGTACCACAGCTGAGTATATATTAACAAAGAAAAAATACATCCGTGTGATCAACCGTTGCCGGAAAGACAGTGTAACAGGCAATCTTAAGGTTGCAAAGGGCAAAGCATTTGTGGTGCCTGGCAGTAACAATGCCAAACTAAAGGTGCAGTTTTTCTGGCCATTCAGAGGCGATTACTGGATACTGGATCTTGCCTCCGATTATTCTTATGTGGTGGTTGGGGATCCGTCCCGCAAATATCTTTGGATACTGGCACGTCAGCCGAAGATTGATCCGGAGCTGTACAGTAAGATACTGGAAAAGATCAGAGAAAAAGGCTATGACCCATCCGGTCTGGTACGAACCGTCCAGGAATGTCAACAGGTACGATAATTTTCATGAAGTACAAACCCATCATTGATTATGAATAAAAACAGGATACTCAGATTTATTGCTTTTGTGGCGTTTGGTATTTTCATTGCCATCGTGGCACATGGTATTCATTACTATCTGAAACATCCGGGTATCTCTGTGCTCGATATCCCGTTGCGTTTCAAAAGAGAATACGGCACAGGTGCCTTGTTCATCCTGCTTGCAGTGATTGCCGGAAATATGTTTGGAAGGAAGTAAGGGGAGAGAGATGAGTGATGAGAGGTGAGTTAGTCGGAAGACCGAAGTTAGAAGGAAAGAAGATTACGGCATGCCTGGTTTGAGGTTAAAGTATGAGGGTTGAAGTATGAAGAATGCAAAGATTACGGCATGCCCGGTAGCCTGGGGGAAAAGAGAGAGATGAGTTGGGAGTTGTGAGTCGGAAGACAGACGGTGTTAATGCCTGTATTTAGTTGATTGTTTTCATTCACTCATTTTCTTCTTATGAGTTGTAAATGCCTGCATGACGAAGTGCCAGGGATAGCAGAGGGCACAAGTAGATACTTGCGCCAGGGGGAGTTCCCAACCGACTGATTGATTGAACAGAATTAAATGTTCAGATTGCTTTTTTTCATCTGAATTTTGTCTTTCATCAATGAGTTTTTGCCGTTTGTCAAGAAAAGGTATCAAATTTATACGTTATCCGTTATAAGTAGTAGATCAGAAATGATGGAACAAGATGTCTTTCTAAAATACTTCAATTATGCAGGAACTACATATCAAACCGACTAAATCTACTCCGCAAATTGCCTGTTATCATAACGGCAGTGTGTTTATCGCAGGCAGGTCATTGCCGGAAGATCCGATTAGCTATTTTCAACCACTTATGGAATGGATTGAGATGTACGGACATGAAAACATGAAGGTAAACATCAAACTGGAATATTTTAACACCAGTACTTCCAAGGTATTGTACGAGATGCTGAAAAATATTAATAAAAAATTTACGGCGAATACGGTGAATATCATATGGCAATATGAAGAGGGAGATGATGATACTTATGAGTCAGGGATGCTGTATAGTGAAGAGTTGCCTAATCTGGCTTTCTCGTTTAAAGAATATTCTGAATTGGAAGAGGTTGTTTAATTCATATAAACAGATCTCTGTCTGGCGCTAATAAACCCTGTGGCTTTGTCACGGGGTTTTATTTTTCTGGTTGTACTTTAATCTCACCTTTTTTCTTTACTCCTTTACTTTTTCTTCCTGAAAAAAGGATAACCAGCAAAGCTCCTGAAAGAACGGTAATTGCGCCTGCCACTCCTGCAGCCGAAAAATGCTCGTATGCAATCCAGCTGACCTGCATCTCGCCCAGAATGGCCATGGTAATAAAGGTAATGATGGGGTTAAGGGTAATGATCACACTTACTTTATTGGCTTCAAGATATTTGATAGCCATTGCCAGCGATCCGTATGCTACCAGTGTATTGAGTCCAAGAAAAACCAGCAGCAGCCACATGCCCCACGACAGACCAGGTAATGCATCGAAATCCACGAACGGGAGAAAGAGCAACGCGCAAAGTCCATAGATGAACATATTCAACTGACCGGTTGAGAATGATTGCACCAGCTTTTTCTGGAATGTAGCAAATACCGACCAGGCAACTGCACCAAAGATTACCCAGGCAATACCTCTGTTATAAAAACGGTCAACAACAAGCATCTGACCAATCTGCTCGGAGTAAAACAGGGTTAGACCACCCAATACCAGAATAAAGCCCGCTATATTCTGCCAGGTTACCTTTTCTCTGTAAATAATAATACCAGACAGGGCAAAAAGCACCGGCCCCAGTTGTATAAATACCTGCGCATTTGACGGGGAAGTATAATGAACGCCTGAAATGAACCCGAGATAATTTAAACCGAGCATCACTCCCGCCACAATAAGGATAAAAGGAGGTTTACGAAATATTCCAAACTGTTTTCTCGATGTTATCAGAAAATAAAGGGCCAAAAGCACAAAGGCAAAAGTAAACCTGAACCAGACTACTGAAACCGGAGGCAGGTCTTCTAGTGATACCTTCAGGGCAATAGCAAGAAAGCCCCACAGCAATGCAGTGATGGAAGCATAAATGATTCCTTTGACCTTATCAGATAATTGGTTCATGTCGTTCAATAATAAAAATGCAAAAGAAGTAAAAAATAAGGAGATTTACTCATGAAAAAAGGCGCAGAATTGTTAAACTATTTAGTGTCTGTCCATAATGTCCGATAACTGCGTTGTTGCAAAAATTTTAATTCCTCATATACATTAGTATACTGCGGATTAAAATTTTTGCACGCCTTGTTCTCGAACATTTTGATCCAGACACCTGACTTTATTGACAAACTCTATTTAAGCTCATTATAATTTTCTATTTTAGCACAAAAAAAGTGATGTTCTCAGAGATTGAAAAGGCAGATATCTTTAAAGGGATTGACAGGCTGGAGCTGGAGAAGCTGTTTGAGCAGGTGACATACCGTAAAAGAAGTTTCTCTAAGGGAGAGATGGCTGCAATGGTTGGTGAGCTGTGTAATGACCTGATCATAGTGACGGAAGGCAGTGTACGCGGAGAAATGTTTGATCCTTCAGGGAAGGCAGTGACCATTGACGATATCAAGGCGCCCCAGGCCGTAGCTTCCATTTTTCTTTTTGGGAAGAAGCATGAACTGCCGGTAAATATTGTAGCCAATGAGCCGGCTACCCTGCTTTACATACCTCGTCAGAGTGTGATGCGGCTGTTTTCAATGAGTCCGGTTTTTTTGCAGAACTACCTTGATGATATGGCGAATCGTACCCATCAACTGGCGTTGAAGTTGCGGTTTTTGTCTTTTAAGACTATCAAGGGCAAAATTGCTCAGTTTCTGCTGGATCAGATGAAAGAGCCGCATGTGGTAGAGATGGCAAAAACCCAGCAGGAGCTGGCCGAACTGTTTGGAGTAACACGTCCTTCACTGGCACGGGCACTGGGTGAGATGAGTGAAAAAGGGATCATACAGGCCGGCAGGAAAAAGATTATCATACCGGATGTTGAAAAGCTGAAAGCATTGAAAAGATGAGAGGAGTTAGAGGTTGATGCGTTTTAAAAGTTGAGGGGTTGAGAAGTTTAGAAGTTTAGAGGTTGAGAAGTTTAGTCGCAGCCAGTATCATCCGGATGAAACACGAAGCTCCTCTGTTACCTTGTTACTTTGTCACCTTGTTACTTTGTTAGGAGTTGGGAGTTGAGAAGTTGAGGGATGAGTCGGAAGACCGGAGTCAGTCCGCGCCAGAAAGGTAATTATTTTGTTGCTCGAATGTTTGAAATGGTTTGATATGGTTTGAAGATTTGATCTTGTTTAAAATGTTTTTTTTGATTAAACAATATCAGAAATCAATAAACGCTGCAAGTCACGTAGTGACGACATTATGGTAGAAATTAAATATACGCATTGCAGCTCCGTAGGTGCGACATTATTTGGATGTTTATTCGGTTGTTTGAGCGTTTGTAGGTTTAAAACAAATGCCGATTGAGTTGGAAAAAAATGCACAGACAAAATTTCATTAAATATACGTTAATGAATGCAATATACACACAAACAATTCATGGAATTGTTAATTTTGCTTTTTCTGATCATACTACCATAGCAGATCACTATCATTTAAAACACATAACTAATTTATGAAAACAAAAATTTCTGGTTTACTGGTTCTTTTGGTAATCCTTTCCGGCTGTTTTTCCCGGCAAAAAATACAAAAAGGCAGTAAAAATCTGACCATTGCTTTTTATAATGTTGAAAATCTCTTCGATACTATAGATGCGCCCGGTTTTTCTGATGAAGAATTCACTCCTGAAGGATCAAAAGTATGGAACACCAAACGATATGAAAAAAAACTGTCTGATCTGGCCCGGGTTTTCTCATCTATTCACCAAAATTCATTACCAGCTGTCATAGGGATGGCTGAAATAGAAAACAATACTGTTTTAAAAGACCTCGTGGCTCAACCTCTGCTTTTGCCTGCTCATTATCAGATTGTTCATGAAGAAAGTCCGGACTTCAGGGGTATTGATGTTGCTTTGCTATACAATAGCAGCAAATTTACTTATCTCAATCACAAAGCTATCCCGGTACACCTGCAGCAAGAAAAAAATTTCCGGACACGAGACATTCTGTATGTTAAGGGTCTCATAGGCAAGAAAGATACGCTGCATATTTTTGTGAATCACTGGAGCAGCCGGATTGGCGGTGAAGAAAAAACTGAATACAAGCGCGTGGCTGAAGCTGAAATCCTGAGGCATGCAGTAGACAGTATTCAAAGAATTATACCGGATGCCAAAATTTTTATCATGGGAGATTTTAATGATGAACCGGGAAACAAGAGCATTCTTACCGCACTGAATGCCGGTCCGGATTGTGAAAATGCCCCTGCAGGCGAACTGCACAATCTGATGTATCAGAACTATAAAAACGGACTGGGGACTTACAGTTACAAAAATAACTGGAACTTGTTGGATAACCTGATCGTTTCACATGCCCTGATCAACCCGGCCAAAGGCTGGCAGGTTGATTGCAATTCGGGGCAGATATTCAAAGCCGACTGGATGCTATACAAAAATCCCAAAGCCGGCGAAGCTGTTCCGAACCGTACCTATGGGGGAAAGAATTATTTCGGCGGCATCAGTGATCATTTACCGGTGTATGTTGTTTTGCATAAAAAATAATTGTTGTTTTTGCGAGAAACCGGTTATTAAAAAAACTTAAAAATTTCATGGATTTTAAGATTACATCAGAATATAAACCCACAGGAGATCAGCCCCAGGCTATCCGGGAACTTACTGATGGTTTGAATAGTGAAAACCGTTTTCAAACACTATTGGGAGTTACCGGCTCGGGCAAAACTTTTACAGTAGCCAATGTTGTCAAAGAAGTGCAGCGCCCGACACTTGTGCTAAGCCATAATAAAACACTGGCGGCGCAGCTCTATGGTGAATTCAAGCAGTTTTTCCCGGATAACGCTGTAGAATATTTTGTATCTTATTATGATTACTATCAGCCTGAAGCCTATCTGCCGGTAACGGACACCTATATCGAGAAGGATTTGTCTATAAACGATGAAATTGAGAAACTAAGGCTCAGTACCACTTCCTCTTTACTCTCCGGAAGACGTGATGTGATCGTGGTTTCATCAGTCTCCTGTCTTTATGGTATCGGAAATCCCGATGATTTTCATTCGCAGACGCTGTATATTGAACGAGGCCAGACTGTCGGGAGAAACAAATTTCTGCGTCAGCTGGTAGACAGCCTTTATTCCAGAAATGAAGTTGAGTTCAACCATGGAAATTTCAGGGTCAGGGGAGACACTGTTGATGTATTCCTTGCCTACAGCGATATTGCTTACCGCATTATCTTCTGGGGAGACGAAATTGACGAGATTGAGTCTTTCGATCCCCTGAACGGTCAGGTAATTGAAAAGCTTGAAACAGCGCAGATATTTCCCGCCAATATATTTGTTACTACCCGTGAAAGAATGCAGGATGCCATCCGGGCAATTCAGGATGACCTGGTTAAACAGATTGAGTTTTTGAAAGATATCGGCAAACATTCTGAAGCAAAGAGGCTGGATGACCGGGTTAACTATGACCTTGAAATGATCAGGGAACTGGGTTACTGTCCCGGAATTGAAAATTATTCCCGGTATTTTGACGGCAGGCCTCCCGGAAGTCGTCCGTTCTGTCTGCTGGATTATTTTCCCGATGATTTTGTTACGGTTATTGATGAGAGTCATGTAACTATTCCCCAGATAAGGGCGATGTATGGAGGTGATCATTCGCGCAAGCAAAACCTGGTAGAGTATGGATTCAGGCTGCCTGCTGCCATTGATAACCGTCCATTGAAATTTGAAGAATTTGAAGATCTGGTTGGTCAGATAATTTTTGTGAGCGCCACACCAGCTGATTATGAGCTGGAACGTTGTGAAGGGGTGATCACCGAGCAGCTGATCCGGCCTACCGGACTGCTTGATCCTGTCATTGAAGTCAAACCCAGTACCAATCAGATTGACGACCTGATGGACCAGATCAACATCCGTACCGAAGCGAATGAACGCGTGCTGGTAACCACCTTAACCAAAAGAATGGCGGAGGAGCTGACTACTTATCTTTCCCGGATGAGCATCCGTTGCCAGTATATTCATTCTGATGTTGACACACTTGAAAGAATCCGCATCATGGAAGGATTGAGAAACGGTGAGTTTGATGTGCTGATCGGAGTCAATCTTCTCCGGGAAGGACTTGATCTTCCGGAAGTGTCTCTTGTAGCCATTCTGGATGCAGACAAGGAA
>DASQZP010000791.1:0-6036 GCA_035638655.1 Bacteroidales bacterium | reverse complement strand
TGGCAATGTTGCACCCTCCACATTAAAAACGGTATGGAGCTGTCCGCAAAACAATCAGGTCATTTTTAAGGATGCGACGGATCCGCAAACAGGGGTTACTTTTCCCCGGGAGGGTTATTACCTGCTGGTTCTTTCCGGAACAGTAAACAGCAAAGACACTGTTCACAGCTCTGTTATAATTAATGTCTGCAAGCCTCATGCTTATAAGCAAAGGCTCAAAGATCTTGTTGGTCTGATGACAATCGATGAAAAGATCAGGCAACTGACCAATGAAGCCGATTCAATACCACGACTTGCTGTTCCAGTCTATAACTACTGGAGTGAAGCCCTGCATGGCGTACTGGCCAGTGGCGCTACTTCTTTCCCGCAGGCAGTAGCAATGGGATCGACCTGGGAACCAGAACTGGTCCACCAGGTAGCATCCGCTATATCCGACGAAGCCCGTGCCTTACATGTAATGGAAGGCAAAGGACTCACTTACTGGAGTCCCACCATCAATATTGCCCGCGATCCTCGCTGGGGCCGCAACGAAGAATCCTATGGCGAAGACCCGTACCTGCTTTCCCGCATGGGAGTTGCTTTTGTAACCGGCATGCAGGGGGATGATCCATACTACCTGAAAACCGTTTCCACACCCAAGCACTTTATTGCAAATAATGAAGAAGAAAGGCGTCATACCGGTTCTTCTGATGTAGATATGCGCAGTCTGTATGAATATTACCTGCCTGCTTTTCATCATGCCATCGTGGAAGGCAAGGCTTATTCCATCATGGGCGCTTACAACGAACTCAACCATGTACCCTGCAATGCCAATCCTTTTTTAATGACTGATCTGCTGCGCCGTACCTGGGGATTTGATGGCTATGTAGTATCTGACTGCGGCGCCATATCCGACATGGTATACAACCATCATTTTTATAAAACCGGAGCTGAAGCAGTGGCCGCCAGTATCCTGGCCGGCTGCGACCTCAACTGCGGCAGTATGTACCGAAGGAACCTGCAGCAGGCGCTTGATGAAGGGTTGCTGGAAGAAAAAGATCTCGACAAGGCACTGACAAGAGTACTTTCCGCCCGCTTTCGTCTGGGTGAGTTCGATCCGCCCGAACTGGTACCCTACAGCACGATAGCCAATGAGCAGCTCGACAGCAAGGCACATCGTGACCTGGCACTTAAAGTGGCTCAGAAAGCCATGGTGCTGCTCAAAAATGATGGTATACTGCCTTTGAATGTAAAAAAAATAAAATCAATTGCTGTCATTGGTCCCAATGCTGCAGACGCCCAGTTGGGTATCTATAGTGGCTATCCGAATGTACAGGTGGGAGCGCTTGAAGGAATCAAAGAGAAAGCATCGTCGTCCCCTGGAATCAAAGTAGAATATACCATGGGGAGTGCTATCAACAACCAGGTGTTAAAACCCATTGATGCCAGGTATTTTACCAAAGTTGATGAAACAGGAAAAACAGGTATGAAAGGTGAATATTTTGACAATATGAACCTGTCCGGAACACCTGTCTTTACCCGTGTTGATTCAATGGTTAATTTTAATTTCGGGAGCAAATCACCTGCTCCCGGTGTGCCGGAAGATCATTTTTCGATCAGGTGGACAGGAAAAATTATTCCTCCCGTGGACATCCATTACATCGGAACAAGCACGGATGACGGTGCTCGATTATTTATAGACGGGAAAAAAGTGATTGATGACTGGCACGATCATGCAGAGCAGCCTAATGTCGCCGAAGTAAACCTGCAGGCCGGAAAAGAATATACCATTGAATTCGATCAGTATGACAATGGAATGGGTTCAGTGGCCAGACTTACCTGGGATATGGGACTGAAAAATTTTGATGTAGCCAAAACGCTGGCTGCAAAAAGTGATGTAGTGATTATGGTACTGGGTACCTCTCCTGATATCTCACGGGAAGAACTGGATCGTACCACTATTGAACTGCCAAAGATACAACGTGACCTCATCAATGAAGTGGCAAAAGTAAACCCAAATATTGTGATCGTACTGGAGAATGGCGGTCCGGTGGCACTGGCCGGTACCGAAGAAAAAGCAAAAGCCATCCTTGAAGCCTGGTTCCCCGGGGAATTCGGGGGCGAAGCCATCGCAGATGTATTGTTTGGTGATGTGAACCCTGGAGGGAAACTACCTGAAACCTTCTATGCCTCCACTGAAGATCTGCCACCCATGTCAGACTACGACCTGATCAACCAGCCACGCACGTACATGTATTTTGACAAGCCGGTGTTGTATCCCTTTGGTCACGGATTATCCTATACTGAATTTACATACAGCAATCTCACCACTAATGCAGACAGTATCAGTGAAGACGGCGAGATTGAGATACAGTTCACTGTACAAAACAGTGGCAAACGTGAAGGAGACGAAGTAGCACAGGTATATGTCCATGATATAAAGGCACCGGTAAAAATGCCGATAAACCAGTTAAAGCGGTTCAAACGCATTACACTTGCCCCGGGAGAAAAGAAGACGCTGACATTCAAAATCCCTGCTTCCGAATTCTCCTATTATGACACAAAGACAAACGATTTTAAAACCGATCCCGGACAATGGGAAATACAGGTTGGCAGTTCCAGCAGGGATATACGATTAAAGAATACTTTTTCAATTAAATAATTGAGTCTACTCCGAAAAGCCAATAATAGGATTTTCAGCTACTTTTTGCCCCAAGCCCTAAAGGGTGAAGTAGCTGAAAATCAGATACCCTTTAGGGTTAGGGGCAAATTCTGATTTTCAGTTTTACTTAATAAAGTACTTTTCGGAGTTGATTCAATAGTTATTTAAGTTCGTTTTCCGTCACAAAGGCTGGATGATTCCCTTGTTTCAATGGATGGAAGAATCAAACTGGATTAGTAATTAATAATCACTACTTTAAAATTCAAATAATGAAAATTTACTTTCAATGAAAAAAATGATATTCTTACTAAGTATAGCTTTTCTTTTTAATGTATCAGCATTTTGCCAGGATGCCATAACCCCTGCACCTCCCGGCTTCGATATAGTACGTGCAAGTATCGCACACGGCAAAATTGACACCATCACCTATCATTCAAAAACAGTAGGCACCAATCGAAGAGCCCTCATATATACTCCACCCGGCTATTCAACAAAGAATAAATATCCCGTCCTGTACTTGCTGCATGGCATTGGTGGAGATGAAAAAGAATGGTTCACACATGGTAATCCGCAGGAAATTTTTGATAACCTGTATGCAGATAACAAGATCGAGCCAATGATTGTGGTGTTGCCCAACGGCAGGGCTATGAAAGACGACCGTGCCACAGGCAACATATTTGATAAGGAGAAAGTGGAGGCTTTTGCCACTTTTGAGGATGACCTGCTCAATGATTTAATCCCGTTTATAGAAAAAACATATCCGGTAATTAAGGACCGTGAACACAGGGCGCTTGCCGGCCTGTCAATGGGAGGTGGACAATCGCTAAACTTTGGGCTCGGTAACCCGGATATTTTTGCCTGGGTGGGCGGTTTTTCTTCTGCACCCAACACAAAAAAACCGGAAGAACTGGTTCCCGACCCGTCAGTGTTAAAAAATAGAATGAAAGTAATATGGATTTCCTGTGGTGACAAAGACGGACTGATCCCATTCAGCAGACGTACCCACGACTACCTGGAAACCAATGACATTCCGCATATTTACTATGTCGACCACGGTTATCATGACTGGAACATATGGAAAAACAGCTTGTATATGTTTAGCCAGTTACTTTTTAAACCGGTTGACACGGCCTCCTTTGCCAGCATCAGCAATGCAGGTCGGCCAGCCCAAACCAATGTTCGTTCTGCCCAATATCCGCAGATATTACCTGATGGCCGTGCTGTGTTCCGCTTAAAAGCGCCCGATGCTAAAAACGTACAACTTGATTTAGGTAAAACATACAACATGGTAAAAAACGACCAGGGCGTATGGGAAGTAACTACTGATTCGCTTAGTGAAGGTTTTCATTATTATTCAATGATAATAGATGGTGTAGCAGTTGCCGACCCTGGCAGCCAAACATTCTATGGCATGGGACGAATGGCCAGCGGCTTTGAAGTACCTTTCACAGGTGACGGCTATTATGAAATTAGAAATGTACCTCACGGGGAAATTAGGAACAACCGCTACTATTCAACTGTAACGAATAGCTGGCGCCGGATAATGGTTTATACCCCTCCCGGTTATGATACCATAAATAAAAAATTACCGGTTTTATACCTGCTCCATGGAGGTGGCGAGGACGAAACAGGCTGGGCAAGACAGGGAAAAACCGATTTGATCCTGGATAACCTGATTGCTGAAAAAAAAGCCGTTCCCATGATTGTGGCAATGATTGATGGTAATATTCCGGTACCTCCGTTTGGAGAGGATGGGTTAATATCCTTTGAATCTGAACTGAAGCAATCTGTCATTCCTTTCATTGAGCAAAAATACCGCGTAAAATCAACTCCGGAGAACAGGGCGCTGGCCGGTCTGTCGATGGGCGGACTGCAAACCCTTTATGCCGGGATCAATAACACATCACTCTTCTCATACATGGGGGTATTTAGCTCAGGTTGGATACTACCCATGCAAAGCAAGCTGGCTGATGAACAATATGCATTTATGGATAAAAATTCTGACAAAATTAACAACGACCTGAAGCAATTCTGGATTGCTATGGGCGGTAAAGAGGATATTGCCTGGAAAAACTGTCAAAACATGCTGGCTAAATTTGATGATATGAATATTAAATATACCTATTATGAATATCCGGGTGGGCATACATGGCCTGTATGGAGAAATGATCTGTTTCATTTCGCACAGCTTTTATTTAAATAGCTTACACTAGAAAAAGACAGGTTCGTCCTGATGTTTTAAATCAACACAGTTACCAACTTAAAACAAGAACATATGAACAAGTTAAAAGTAAGAATATTACCATTCATATTAGCCCTATCGGCAATGGGTGTGGTATATGGAAAAGGTGAAACAAAAAACAAGTCATCTAAGAATACGCCGGTGTTTACCCAGGTCACTTACCAGGGCAACGACCAGGTTTATAAAGATAATCCGCTAAAACCAGATGAATTTTATAATCCCATTTTACAGGGATGTTATCCCGATCCGGCGATCACCCGTAAAGGAGATGATTACTACCTGGTTTGTTCTTCGTTCGCCATGTTCCCCGGTGTACCCATTTTCCATTCCAAAGACCTGGTCAACTGGACACAAATCGGACATGTACTGGACAGAACTTCCCAGCTGGATGTAAACAACACCGGCATCAGTGCAGGGGTATATGCCCCGGGCATTACCTATAATCCGTATAACAACACATTTTATATGATTGTGACTGCTTTTGCAGGAAACTTAGGAAATATCATTGTGAAAACCAAAGATCCTGCTAAAGGCTGGAGCGATCCCATCAAACTCAACTTTTCCGGAATTGACCCGTCCATATTCTTTGATGATAACGGGAAAGCCTTTATTGTGCATAATGATGCGCCGGATAAAGGCAAAGAATTATACAACGGGCACCGGGTGATCAAAATATGGGATTATGATGTTGAAAAAGACCAGGTGATAACCGGCACCGATAAAATCATCGTGAACGGGGGTGTTGATATCTCCAAACATCCCATCTGGATTGAGGCTCCACATATTTATAAAAAAGACGGACATTATTACCTGATGTGTGCAGAAGGCGGAACAGGAGACTGGCACAGCGAAGTGATATTTATCAGCGACAATCCCAGAGGGCCCTATACACCTGCCCCCGGAAATCCAATCCTCACCCAGCGGTATTTTGCCAAAGACCGCAAAAATAAGATCGACTGGGCAGGTCATGCTGATCTTGTAAAAGGACCAAACGGACAATATTATGGCGTATTTCTGGGCATTCGCCCGAATGAGAAAGATCGTGTAAATACAGGACGTGAGACATTTATCCTGCCGGTAGACTGGTCAGGTACCTTCCCGGTATTCGTAAATGGCCTGATCCCCCTGGAACCCACTCTTAAAATGCCCGGGG
>DASQZP010000790.1:0-3560 GCA_035638655.1 Bacteroidales bacterium | reverse complement strand
ATTGCCTATTGCCCATTGCCCATTGCTAATTGCCCATTGCCTATTGCCCATTTCTAATTGAAATAGTATACTGCCGATAAAAATTTTTGCACGCCATATTCTCGAATATTTTTATCCGGACATTTGACTTTATTGACAGACACTAAGTAACCTGTTAGGTTTATTTACTACTTTCCGCTAAATTTACAGATGAATATTTAAACTCCTGATGCATAAAAATTGTTAGTCTGCAAACTGGTTGTTTTATATACTACCTAAATGAATAAAACATAGTAAATGAGAAATATAACAATACTTTGGGCTGATGATGAGATTGATATGCTGAAACCGCATATTCTGTTTCTGGAAGAGAAGGGATATACCGTTATCCCTGTACATAGCGGAGATGATGCAATTGATGTGGTGAATAATCAGCTTATAGACCTGATCTTTCTCGATGAGAACATGCCAGGACGAAGCGGGCTGGAGACATTAACTATTATTAAGTCGATCAACCCGGAAATCCCCGTAGTGATGATCACCAAGAGTGAAGAAGAAGATATAATGGATCAGGCCATCGGTTCAAAAATTGCCGATTACCTTATCAAGCCCGTAAATCCCAATCAGATACTGCTTTCCATTAAGAAGAATATTGATACAAAACGCCTGGTTACCCTTAAAACTACATCTGATTATCAGTCTGAATTTGCAAGGATCGGGATGCAGATTAATGAGGCCAGATCGTTTGAAGATTGGGTGGAAATTTATAAAAAACTGGTTTTTTGGGAGCTTGAACTGGACCGTTCTTCCGATGAAGGGATGAAAGAGGTACTGCTCCTGCAAAAAAATGATGCAAACAATGGATTTTCCCGGTATATTAAATCAGTGTATGCTGGTTGGTTTGCGAATCCGGAAGACCGTCCTGAATTATCTCCCTCTTTGTTCAAAGACAGAGTTTTCCCCCTGGTTGATAAGGGGGAAAAGGTGTTTTTTATCCTGATTGATAACCTTAGGTACGACCAGTGGAAAATGATGTATCCTCTGATCAGTGAATTTTATAATATTGATCAGGAAGACTTGTATTGCAGTATTTTACCTACGGCTACCCAATATGCACGCAATGCTATTTTTGCCGGACTGATGCCTCTGGAGATTGATAAGCTCCATCCGGATTTATGGGTGGCTGATGAAGAGGATGAACGTAAAAATATGCATGAGGAAGAATTGTTGAGGAAACAATTACAACGGGCCGGGAAAAATTATAAAGTGGCTTATGATAAGATCATTAACCAGAAAAGCGGGAAAAAACTAACCGAAAATTTCAAAAACCTGTTGTCCAATGATCTTGTTATGGTGGTTTACAATTTTGTTGATATGTTATCGCATGCCCGCACCGACATGGAGATGATCAGGGAGCTGGCCAATGATGAAGCGGCCTACCGGTCTGTTACCCTGTCGTGGTTCAATCATTCCCAGTTACTCGAACTGTTACAACAACTAGCTGCCCAGGATGTCAAAGTAATAATTACCACTGATCATGGTACCATCAGGGTAGCCAATGCAGTGAAAGTGGTTGGTGACAGGAAAACTTCATCAAATCTTCGGTATAAACTGGGAAGAAACCTGAATTTTAATCCCAAAGAAGTCTTTGAGATCCGAAACCCTGCCAGCGTGCATCTGCCAAGTTCGAATGTATCATCTACCTATATTTTTGCTGCCAATAACGATTATTTAGTATATCCGAACAATTATAACTATTATGTTAACTTTTACCGGAATACCTTTCAGCATGGAGGTATCTCAATGGAAGAAATGTTAATACCATTTATTGTTTTATCACCTAAAAAGTAATTTCTCTTAGATAATGACGGAGCAGAATGTGAAATTTTCAATGCGCTATGCCGCTCAAACACCCGATGAATTAAATGCTGTTGCCAGGGAAATGCTACCCGTGATGAAGGAATATAAAATCGTGGCATTTTATGGGGAAATGGGTGCCGGAAAAACCACCCTGATCAAGGCAATTTGTGAGGAAATGGAAGTGGAAGATGTTGTGAGCAGTCCGACTTTCGCCCTGGTAAACGAGTACCATACCCGGGATAATCAGCCCGTTTTTCATTTTGATTTCTACCGCATAGAGAAAATTTCCGAATTATACGACCTGGGTTACGAAGATTATTTTTACAGCGGAAATCTCTGTATGATCGAATGGCCGGAAAAGGCCCCTTCGCTGATCCCGGAATCGGCACTGACTGTTAGAATTGAAGTTAAAGAATCCGGGAAAAGAGAAATATCCGTTATTGCCCCGGCCACTGAAAGATAAATGTATTGTCCGGTAACTGTAATATCCCCTTTATTATTTGATATTAAGCCGGAATTATATTATTTTAGATGGCTGAGCACTATTGAAAACCATTCTAAATAAAACATGTCTGATTCACATAGCCCATATATCCGTTTCCCTTTCAGCAAGGCGGGACTTATGCCGCAGGAAGAGATGCTGGAAGTGATGAAAAGTAAGAAAAAACTTATTATTGGCGTTCCACGGGAAGATGATAAGGTAGAGAGCCGGGTTCCGCTTACACCGGAAGCGGTGGAAATACTGGTAAACAATGGCCATGAGCTGATTATCGAATCAAATGCCGGTAAGGCTGCCAATTATACTGACAATGACTACAGTGAACTTGGCGGGTATATCGTAGAAAATAAAAAATCGGTGCTCCAGGCTGATATTGTGTTGAAAGTAGCTCCTCTCTCTCTTAATGAACTGAATATGATGAAAGGTCACCAGGTTGTGTTTTCATCCCTTCACCTGAACGGTCAAACGGAAGAATATATCAGATTGCTTATGCAGAAAAGAATGACAGCCATATCATTCGAGAATATAAAGGATGAAAACAATGCCTTCCCGGTAGTACGTTCAATGAGTGCGATAGCGGGTACAACATCTATCCTCATAGCAGCTGAGTTACTGAGTAATTATCATGGGGGTAAAGGAGTGATGCTGGGCGGTATAACCGGTATTACACCCACAGAAGTTGTAGTTATCGGAGCCGGAACGGCAGCTGAATATGCCATCAGGGCTGCGCTTGGTCTTGGGGCTTCCGTCCGTATATTTGATAATTCAGTTCACAAACTGAATCGTATACAGACAGATCTTGGCATGCGACTCAATACCTCAGTTTTTCATCCAAAAGTGCTGGAGAAAGCCCTTCGTTCTGCTGATGTGGTAATTGGTGCGTTAAATCAAATTGAACAGCGTACAAGATTTTATGTTACCGAAGAGATGGTAATGAATATGAAAAAAGGTACTGTAATCATTGATATCAGTATTGACCAGGGTGGTTGTGTAGAAACATCCGAATACCGGGCACAGAATGATCCTGTTTTCATTAAACACGGCGTAATACATTACAGTGTGACCAACCTCCCATCGAGAGTTTCCCGTACCGCTTCTATCGCCCTTAGTAATGTGCTCAGTCCTTTGTTGATAGATATTGCCAATATGGGCGGCGTACAAAAGATGTTAAAGGAAGATCTTGGGGTCCGGCATGGCGTATATATCTACAATGGTTTATTAA
>DASQZP010000789.1:0-10028 GCA_035638655.1 Bacteroidales bacterium | reverse complement strand
TAAATATCCGGCTGTAACCACCAACATCTGATCCCCAGACTGGATATCCCATGACGGCACATCGTTGTACACCAATGATCACTGAGCGCAACCCTTCAGGCTGACCGCCAGTATCACCTGCCCACATTCCACCATAACGGGCACTGCCGGTATACATGGCCCTTGGGAAAAGTATAAAATCATTACCCAACACAGGCTTAACTCCTTCATAAGCAGCCTTCACATACTGGCGTGGATAATCATTGAAATTCTGCCTGTAGGAAGTACCGGCATAAGTATATAAATGACTTGAATCAAGCAATTTTTCGCCATCTGCCCTGTCGAGTTTAAACCCTTTAATTCCCATGCGGGCAAGCTTGCCGGGCCCATTTTCGCCCCACCATTTCACAGCTTCCGGATTAGTGAAATCCATCAGTACCTGGCGAGAATTCTTGAGGCGACGACTTTTAAGTGCATATCCGTGATTCTCAGCATAATCGGCCATGTCACCCATAACAAAAGGAGCAATCCACATCATCAGCTCTACATTATTCTTATTGAGCCAATGGATCATGCTTTCAGGATCAGGGAACTGATTGGGTTCGAACTTATAATCGTCAAATCCTCGTTTCCCGGGACCCCATGGACGATCAATCCAGTATGCCCTGCAAGGTATATCATAATACTTCATCATGAGGATGTCTTCAACCAAATCGCTGTTATAAGGTGCATGTACAGCCGAACCGTCAAAGTATTCCTTTTTGTTGTAATGATTGTCTCTCCACCGCCATGGCCCAAGCGCCCATTCTGGCGGAACAAAAGAAGGACCAGTTTCCAGTGCATGCTTTTGCACAATTTTCATGGGTGTATCTTCTGTGTAAACACGGAATTGGAAATCCGGGCCTTCAAAGGCCACCTGCACGATATTGGGATATGCTTTACAAAAATCGTAGACTCCCGGCCAGGTTCCTTTTACAAACATCCCATAATTATTTGAGGATATATAAAAAGGAGCATAGGCAGAAACTGTTGGCTTCAGATGCATTTCCACCCTTTCGTTCCTGAGATTGACTGCAGTGGTAATTCCTTCTTTCCAGGAATAGGTTTGATGTCCGTCCACCACTCTTTCAAAAATCCCGGAGAAATACTCATTATCAGAGGCAGCAGCATTGATCATCCATCGCGTAGCATGAATAGTTGTGTCAGCTGAAATCAACTGAAAAGAGAAATCAAGTGCGCCATTTTTCTTTTTTACATCTAATAAAACCTTATTGCCGGTTTCCAATTTCCATGTAAACAGGCTTGAGCTGTCACTAACATCTGATTTCACAGGCTTTCCGGTGATCCAATGGGTATTCCCATCCATTTCAAACCCAATACTCCCGATGGAATCTGAAACGGATTTAAAAACCACCGGACTCCCGTTTGGGTTGTCAATCTCAATTGTTGGATACGCAGAAGAACCCTGAAAGTCAATTTTCACAAGGCTTTTTTCCGAACAGGAAATAAGGCCGGGTAAAATTGCTGCCAGTAATCCCAGGAGAAAAATATTTTTCCGAATCATGGAGCTTATTTTCTTCATTTATTTAAACTTTTTTATGGTTAGCTATCGGTTATTCCTTAATAAAATGTTTAGTAGTATAATCCCTTTTATCAAAGATAACAAGATTATAAACACCAGGTGTAAGAGAATGTATATCAATTGTTTTATCCGTTCCGGCAACAGTTTGGAATATTTCTTCTTTTACTAATCTACCCTGTTGATCGTAGATTCTCAGGTTTACTTTACTACCATTGAATGTTTTGCCTGATTCCACATTTATATGAAGGTTGTTTTGGGCAGGATTAGGATAGATGTCCAGTCCTTCACTATATGTTCTGTTTTCAATACCGGTAGCCTCAACGACACGTAAATAGCCCGTTACAGTAATCCCTGTGGTATCCCAGTCCAGTCCGTTACCCGGGTGGGCAGGTAATATGCCTTCAAATCCTCCGGAAGTACCGGAACATTGTAGTACTTTATAGGCATCGCCAGCCTCAAACGAACCGGCACCTGAAGGACTGACATAAAGAATACCGCCAAGTTTTAATTTTCCGTTGACAATTAAAATGTTGGCAAGCTTATCTACCGTATTGACAGTAACAAAGAAATAACTCCCTGAGTTAAAAACAACATCTTTATCAGCATGCAGATAACCAGTACCGCCATTCCCGGCAGCAATCACGCCACTATTGTTCACTATTACATTTCCACTTATTGTTCCTTCACCTCCCAGGGTTCCGCCTTTATTAATAATTACCGAACCGGAACCTGTTGCGCTTCCATTGGAATTATTAACCAGTAGAGTACCTCCGTCAACAACAGTGTTTCCGGAATAGGAATTTGCATGAGTAAGAGTAAGAGAACCACTTCCTGCCTTCACGATGGAGGTATGAGCTCCTGAATTTTTAAACTGCACTTCGTTGATAGTTCCGTTGAATACTGAGGACATATTATTGGACCCAATACGCCAGGTAATAGTACCCGTTCCTTCACCACCAGCACCTAAATCAGATAAAGCCGTGCCCTCCAGTGATCCGATATTAATGGTGTCAGTCGTGTTTTCACGAAAAACTGCAGTAACATTATCATCAAGATAGAGATTTGCATTTCCGTAACCTGCAGAATTTCCGAGAATAAGCAGGCCGCCATCACCATCAGTGGTCACATTAATTTTGCCTTCAAAGGCTGACCAGTCACCAAGCAGTTCAGAACGCACCCAGGGAGTATATAAATTGAGTGTTCCGTTACCTGTTAATGTTCCTGTTAATGAACTTCTGGAATCCAGTTTCAAAGCACCGGTATACCCTTCAGGGACAACAATGTTCCATGCACAGTTATCTGTATAGGAATAACTATTATCCAACATTGCAAGGATACCACCTTTAATAGTAACAGGACCGGACCCCAGACCATTAATATTGGCCTGTTCAGAACCTAACGCCAGTGTTCCTTTCTCGATTACAGTACCCCCTGAATATGTATTTGCGCTGCTCAAAGTAAGCATTCCATATCCTTTCTTGATCAGTAGTCCTGTTCCGGTAACTTCTCCGGAGGTATTAAGCGCAGAACCTGATTGTAACATCTCAGCAGTCCCTGTATTTGCTCCGAGAGTAAATCCGCGATCAGTAGAAATTGAGCCAGTAATTCTGAGTGTGCCACCATCCAACAGTAAGTTTTCTGCTCCGGATCCTGATGCTCCCAATGGAGAAGGTTTGCCACCATTACTTAATTCCTGAATTTCTACTGTACCGTCTTTAATGATTGTTTTACCCGTATAGTCATTAGTATTGGAGATACTCAGAATGCCGCTCCCCTGTTTAACCAGATCACCATCACCGGTAATTGTTCCGTCACCAGTTAAGGTATAATCCAGACCCCCGTCCACCAGGATACCTGAAGGCTGCAACACTCCTTTTAAATCTACTGTTGTATTCGAAGATCCTGTATTATCAAAAATAACAGTGTCTCCGGGCACAAACCAGTCAGCAATAGTGCCATCCACCAACCAGTTCTTAGTAGTTACCAGGTCCCACACATTGTCTTTATCACCTTTCCAAAAAACTCTTGCCGAGGGACGAACGTCAAGTATTTCAATAATAATGGTGTTGTCAGAGATTTTAAGAATGGAAGGTGTGCCTAGTATCCCGCTAACTTTCAGGTTACTAACATCACCACTGAGTGATCCGGCAAATTCAGCAATCACATAATCACCGGGAACAACATTCCCGTCAAGCGGATTTATAATTATTTTATTTTCCCCCGTAAGCTGAAGGTTTCCTTTTATATTGAGGAAATCATTTACTTTAGCTGTTCCGGCAGGATCATCTGAAAGGTCAAAATAGAGATTAACATCTCCTCCGGCAGTTAGGTCACCGTTAACTGTTAAAGTATCAGCCGTACCTGTTCCGGCGATTATCATCTCCGATTTTTCTTCAAGATTGACATTTTTTCCTGCAATTCCGCTTCCTGCCAATTTAGCGAAGCGTTTGACATCTACATTGCTGCTGTCTATTGATCCGTTAATTGTAAGCATTCCATCCCATATAGTCGTTGGGCCTGAATAGGTATTTGAATTATTGATGATCATGTTTCCGGCACCTGCCTTAACAAGGGGCATTTCACCATCCAGGCTGCCAGATCCCTCAAAGGAATAATGCTGTGGAGCAAAAATATGCAGTGAAGAAGGTTTAAGCGATCCTGTAAGATTTACCGGACTACTGTTATCCCCCGATATATCAAACAGTACATCATCATCATCGGCAAAAACTGCCGCTGTTCCGTCTTTTTCCCAGTTTCCGGAAGTACCGGCTTCCCAGTTCGGACCAGATTTCCAAACCAGTCTTTCATTGCTTATGGCAGAAGGAGGAGGCGTGCCAAAACCCATAAAATAACCAACATGGGGAGGCTGATTATAACCCGTATTTTGCCAGGCAATACTGAGTCTGTATTGTGCTTCATGCATCAGTGTATAATTGCGATGGGAAGTAAAGGAAGTCGGCGTGAAGATCTTGAGAGAGGCATTATCCTGCGTTCTGAAAATAACTTCTTCCCTCCAGTCACCAAGAATATCAGCCTGCAAAGAAGGAGTAGATTTGGTACCGTTATTGGACAGACATCCGGTAGCATAAAAAATATTCCCAACATTGTATTTACTGATTGTAATGCCATCCAGTAATTCCCGGGTAAGATCAGCATCCCAGTAAATCGCAAAATTAATGGAAGGAATGTTACTGCTGATCCTGTTTCCATCCTTATCATAGACCCCAAGTCCACTGGATGCCCATGCTTCAGACCCAAAATACTCAGGAGTAATATCATCAGCCAGTCCACGGCCAACATCGGTATTCATCTTTTTCTGCCAGAGGATCTCACCGTTTTCTGCTTTCCGCATGGTAACACCATTACCATCATCTTCGTGCGCTGCGAACACTTCAAGACCTTTCCGGTCGGGATCGTGATCGGCCACATGCAATGCATCACCATGTTTGAGACCTGTTGAGTACAAACCATTACCATTGTCATCAATAGTACAGGATCCGTAAACGATTTCATCCTTCCCGTCGTCATCAACGTCGGCTGCAGTAAGGTTATGATTTCCCTGCCCGGCATATGCGGAATTTCCAGGATCGTCACTATCAAACACCCACCGCTGGGTGAGTGCACTGCCATTCCAGTCGAAGGCAGCCAGTACAGTTCTGGTATAATATCCGCGACACATAACAAGACTTGGATGCACACCATCAAGATAAGCAACACAGGCCAGGAAGCGATCGACCCGGTTACCGTAGCTGTCTCCCCAGGCTCTGACGCTGCCTCGCGGAGGAACATAATTGGTGGTAAACATTTCCGCACCTGTTTCACCATTAAAAACAGTGAGATATTCAGGTCCCGATAAAATATAACCACTACCGCTCCTGTAATCTGCATTATCATCATCTGTTGCCGCCGGCCCCATGCTCAGGAAATTTCCGGTACCATCAACAGTACCCGGAGCAGTTTTACAGGCTACCTCAGCCTTACCGTCCCCATCCAGATCATATACCATAAACTGCGTATAATGGGCACCAGCCCTGATGTTCTTACCCAAATCGATCCTCCACAGAAAATCCCCTTCGAGTGTATAAGCATCCAGGTAAACATCGCCGGTATAACCCGACTGTGAATTATCTTTTGAATTAGACGGGTCCCATTTCAATATGATCTCATACTGTCCGTCTCCGTTTACATCCCCTACACTGGCATCATTAGGTGAATACGAATAGGAAACGCCATCCGGAGTAGTACCTCCGGCGGGCCGGTCCAGCGGTACGGTCAGTGAATTACTGCCCCAAACGGTACACGTATCTGCAACATCCTGCTCCACACCATTTAATACTGGTTTGATATAATATATTGTTGAAGTGGCCGTATTGTCTATATAGTTTGAAGGTGTATTTATCAGCGGTTCAGCATTTATTTTAACACCATCCCTGTAAATATTAAAGCCAATGGAATCAGGATCATTCCCAAAAATCCGCCAGCCAATATATACACTGTTTACACCAGTACGAACTGCAATTAAACCCCGGTCCAGATTTTCCATATGCCGCTGGGCACTTAAGGTAATATTTATTGTAGCAAAAACGACCATTAATAAAAACATTGGTCTCAAATTCAATTTACTCTTGCCCGTCTTCATTTTTATCTCCTATTTTTAATTATTGCTTTACAACCTTTACGTAAGGAACCGATTGAAAACCAGTAATTCTATCTATTTATAACCAATTTTTTAATTATTTCAATATTTGTACTTTTAAACTTCAAAAAATAGATTCCCGGTTTTATTCCGGACAGATTGAACTGAAAGTTATATGCATTATTCAAAACCCGGGAATATACCGGCCGGCCAATAAGGTTCAAAACCTGCACTGTTCCAGTGAATGCATAATTGCCAAATGAAACATTCAGTTTATCTTTTACAGGATTTGGATAAATTTGTATTGTATTGTCTACTGACGCAATTCCGGTACCGGTCGCTTCTTTTACTCTTATATAGCCGGTTATGGATATATTGGCAGTATCCCAGACCAGACCATCTCCGGGAGTTGAAGGGATGATTTTATCAAATTTTCCATGGCATGAACCAGCCTGAAAAATCTTGTAGTCCTGACCAGCCTGATAGGGGTCGGCTGTATTATTCATCATATAAAGATATCCCCCCAGATTCAAGGTTCCGTCTACAATAAGAATATCAGCCAGCACACTTTTCACATCTGTTTCAACAGCAAAGTAACTCCCTGGTTCAAAGGTCAGATCATGAGCAGCTGTTAATATTCCAACTCCATTGTCTCCCGGAGCCAGCACTCCGTTTTGCATAACGTCAACATTTCCTGAAACACTGCCGGTACCTCCAAGCGTTCCTGTCGCTTTAACAATAATATCGCCGGTTCCGGTTGCACTCCCGTTGGAATTATTGGCTTCCAGAGTGCCACTTTCTATAATTGTATTACCGGTATATGAATTTTCATTGGTCAGCGTTAATGTACCACTTCCGGCCTTAATAACTGAGGCAACAGCCCCGGAATTTTTAAACTGGATATTGTTAATGATACCATTAAATGTACTGTTTAAATTATTTGTCCCGATTCTCCAGGTAATTGTATTCGTACTCTCACCACCGGCACCTAAAACAGCATTTACAAAACCGGATAATGCCCCTATACTAATAGTGTCATTTGCTGAGTTTCTGTAAATAGCAGTGACATTACCACCCAGATTTATTGTTGCATTGCCATAACCTTTTTTACTTCCCATAAGAAAAGTACCTCCGTCATTGTCTGTAGTAACATTAATATTACCGGTAAAAGCAGACCAGTCACCAAAAAGTTCAGATCGTATAAATGGTGTATATAGGTTAAGCGTTCCTCCGCCAGTCAGACTTCCAATGAGTGAGCTACGGGAATCAAGGTTGAGATCAGCCTCATAACCTTCAGGGACAATCAGATCCCAATCACAATTATCGGTATAGGTTATCTTATCGTCATTCATAATCAGGCTGCCATTCATAATAGTAACCGGACCGGTACCCAGGCCGCCAATGTTAGCATCATCATTTCTAAGGATAATGGTACCTTTTTTCAACAAAGTACCCCCTGAATAATTATTCTTTGAATAAAGTGCCAGTACACCATATCCATCCTTAGTAAGTTTACCGGGCCCGGTAATAGTACCATTCACATTCCATCTGTTCGATGAAGCGGGAGTCAAAATTGTTCCGCCGTTGGGATCAATGGTAACATTCCGGTCAGTTCCGGCTTCGCTATCTGAGGTTTTCAGTGTTCCACCATCAAGAATCAGGTTTTCAGCTGCTGCTGCAGCAGCTCCAAGGGGACCCGGTTTACCAGCACTAAAAAAGGTATTAATTTCAATACTTCCGTTTAAAATTTTAACGGGGCCCGTGAACTCATTTTTCGCATCAATAAACAAATTTCCGGAACCTGTTTTGGTAAGTCCGGCAGAACCCACAATACTTCCGGTACCGGTAAACCGATAGCTGGCTTCGCCTTCCAAAATAATCGATGCCGGTTGTAACTGACCATCCAGTATCACTGTATCATTGAACTGGCCCTCATCATTAAAATATACTGTATCCCCGGGAATAAACCAGTCCTGTGTACCATTTCTATTCCAGTTATAACTGGTTACCAGGTCCCAGAGGTTTTCACCACCACCCTGCCAGACAATCTTTGCAGGTGCCCGAAGAGCAAGTACTTCAAGCACTATGGAAGTTCCAGTGTTTTTTAAGGAAACAGCCACACCCGGTATTCCGGCAACCTTCTGGTTATTCAGATTACCGGTAAACGTGCCGCTATAATTGATAATAGGATAATCTCCAGGAGGCAGGTCAGCACCGGTCATATTTATATAAAAAATATTGCTGCCCTCGATATTCACATCACCATCCACACTGATCAGATCATTTTTTCCGGTAATACCGTCAGGATCATCAGAAAGATCAAGATTCAGGGTAACATCGCCAGGTAAATTCAGTTGATTATTGATTCGTAATGTATCGGCTATCCCATTTTCTCCGGGATACAATATACTTTTTTTCTCCAGTGTGAGGCCTCCACCAATTAATCCTTTACCCATTAAAGATGCAAAACGCTTCACATTTACTTCACTGTTTGAGAGGCTTCCGTTTACAACAAGTTTTCCGTTCCAGACAGCTGTATAACCACTAAATGTATTTACATTATTAATTGTAAGAGAACCAGATCCGTCTTTTAGCAGACCTGTAGTACCAGCAATATCTCCCTGTCCGTCAAACACATAATCATTGGGAGCATAGACAGTCACAGAAGCAGGAGTAATTGTTCCGGAAACGGAAACAGGATTGGCTGCATCTCCGGAAATATCAAATAATACATCATCACCATTTTTAAAAGCTACAGACTGATCTCCCTTCAGCCATACATTGCTGTTATCAGCAGCCCAGGAGCTTCCGCCCTTCCAAACGATCCTGTCACCTGTTAAAGGAGGAGGAGGTACTGAATCCATGCCATTCCCCAAAAAGAAAGAAGGATGAGGAGGCTGGTTGTATGAGTTGTTTTGCCAGGCTATGGCAGCACGATATTGCGGATCATGCATCAATGTATAAATCCTGTGAGTAGTGGGTTTTGTAGTGGTATAGATTCGTAAGCGGGTGTTATCTGTAGTTCGCCAAATAACTTCTTCCCGCCAGTCACCAAGAATATCAGCACTCAAACAAGGTGTTCCCTTTGTATAATTGTTTGAATAAGTACCATTTGCCGTAAGTAAGGTTGAAAGAGAACCATTGTCATTGTATTTGGTAATTGTTCCGATTCCTGTTCCCAGGTCAGTTCCCAGCCAGTTATGATCCAGGAATTCGCGCAACAGGTCACCATCCCACCATACCATAAAATTCATCGGAATATTATTTGAACCAATGACTTCACCTTTTGCTGAATATAGTGGACATTCAGTAGCAGCCCAGAATTCAGCGCCCGGATATTTAGCAGTAATATCACCGGCACATGCCCGACCACAATCCCTGTTGGTAACAAATCTTTTCAATATCTCACCGGTTCGGGCATCCCATTCGGCCGCACCAGTATTGTTTTCGAGTGCTTTCCAGATTTCCAGACCCGGCCGGTCAGGATCAATATCCATCACATGAAGGGCATCTCCATGTTTAAGTCCGGTTGAATATAATCCGGTACCATCATCATCAACCACCATTCCTCCGTACACTATCTCATCACGTCCGTCATCGTCCACATCGGCCAGGCTCAGGTGGTGGTTTCCCTGTCCGTCATATTCAGGACCATAATTATCAGAATCAAACTGCCAGAGCCGACTGAGTTGATCGTTTCTGAAATTCCAGGCTTCCAGTTTGATGCGGTGATATATCCCCCGGGAAATAACAAAACTGGGAGTTTTCCCATCCAGATAGGCAACAGTCCACATACATTTAGTAGCCCGGTGGGCATACTGAGCAATATTC